>CAIXFH010000155.1 GCA_903918645.1 uncultured Actinomycetes bacterium
AGGTGACGTTGCTCGTCCCCACACTCACCTGGCAGGCCTACTCCAACCTCGAACGAGGCCCCGACTGGCCTGGCCTGTCTCACTACGCGCTGCACTCAGACGGTTCTCCCACCATCATCACCACTTCCCTCAAGCCGTCGCAAACGTTCGCGCCATCCGCGCGACTCGAGGTAGCTGAGACCGACGGTTTTCTCAACGGCGACAACGTCACACACCTGCTCATGGCCGACCTATACGCCTGGTATTGGGTCCGATCGATTTACCCAGATCGAGTCGCCGTCATCGACGATCGAGAATTGCACTTCTCAAGCGATGCACTTGCACGGACGAAGGTCCTAGTGCTGTCGGCACATCCGGAATACTGGACCGAGGCCATGCTCGATGCTTTGCAGGCATTCATCGACCGCGGTGGCAACGTCATATACCTTGGGGGCAACGGCCTCTACTGGGTCACATCGCTGCACCCGTCGAAGCCGCACCTGATGGAGATTCGACGCTGGGGCGGTTCCCAAACATGCTCCGTTGAACCTGGCGACGTACAGCACCAGTACGAGCCGCGCCTAGGCGGGCTGTGGGCTGACTCAGGCCGCCCGCCCAACTCTCTAGTAGGAGTTGGCTTCTCAGGTTTCGGCGCGGGCCCCACCCTCGAGTTCGAGCGCACGACAGCTAGCTATGACCCAGAGTGGTCCTGGTTGTTCGAAGGCTTGGAGAATGCGAAATTCGGATCGAGGGGTATCAACACCGGTACCTGCAACGAGTTCGACGGCTACGACGAGGCCTTGCCAGGCCCTGGGCTGAGCACCGTGTTGGCGACGTCGGCAGCAATCCGGCCAGACCACTTCGGCACCTACGAGGCGCGGGGTCTACGCGCACCAAGCCCAAAGGTCTGCGCCGACCTGGTCGGTACCGCGACGCCCGCTGGGGGCATAGTGCTTGCGATCAGCTCAATCTCGGCTGGTGGTTGTCTAGTCAGCAAGATGGACGATGGGATGCGCCGGCTGGCGGATAACGCGCTCCATCGCATGGTCGACGGCCATTAACACCAGAGCCCGCCGACCCGCCCTACCCGCAGGCTAAGGGGTGAGGCGGCTGCGGGGTGAACTGGTCGTGCTGCACCGCAGGCCACGATGCGGTACGTCCGCCATCGAGACGAAGGCCTCAGCAGCTTCTACTTGGCGTTACTCGCCCACGTCGTCATGGCCGGCCCGAACTACGACGGATTACGCTGAGCGGGCATCTGGCTTGCCTACCCGGGTGGGTTGCTAAATCCTCTGTCGTGCGGGCATAGCCGAGATGACAATGTCCTGAGGGAAGTGGCATCGAGCGCGCTGGCCATTGCCAAGGTCGTTCAGTTCTGGCCGCGTTGATCGACAGATTAGTTGGCTAATGGGGCATCTGGTGTGGAATGTGCAGCCACTCGGCGGGTTAGCTGGGTTGGGGATCTCCCCACTAAGCGCCACCAACTTTCGACTCTTTGCAAGCCCCGGATCTGGTTGCGGAGCTGCCGCAAGCAAAGCCGAGGTGTAGGGGTGCCTCGGATTGGCAAACAGTTGGCCAACCGTGCCCTCTTCAACCACTTGGCCCAGGTACATCACCAACACACGGTCGGCAACGTGCCTCACGACGTCGAGGTTGTGAGAGATGAACAGGTAGGTGAGACCAAATTCGTCGCGAAGATCGGCGAGCAAGTTCAAGATCTGAGCCTGCACCGAAACGTCCAAAGCTGAGACCGGCTCATCGCATACCACCAGTTTCGGCTGCATAGCTAATGCTCGAGCTATGCCTACACGCTGACGCTGGCCGCCAGAGAATTCGTGGGGAAAGCGGTTGTAGTGCTCGGGATTTAGGCCAACAACCCCAAGGACTGCCTGGACTCGTGCTCGGATTTCCCGCTTGTCACCATACTCAAAATTTCGCAGTGGCTCAGCGACAATGTCTCCGACTCGCATTCTTGGATCCAAGGAGCCAAAGGGATCCTGAAAGACGACCATGATGTCTCGGCGAACTCTGGCCATCTCAGACCTGCTCAGCGAGCCGATGTCCCTCCCCTGAAAGTCAAT
>CAIXFH010000156.1 GCA_903918645.1 uncultured Actinomycetes bacterium
CCGCGTAGGACTCCACACCGATCAACGCGATGCACTGCCACCGACACTGCTGCTGACATCGAATCAATCGAACCCACCAGAGAGGCGATCAGGTCAGGAACGGCGAGATCGGCGCACTCATCGAAGCCGCCTGCTGCAGTGAGTTCCGCGATCAACGCTGCAGTAGCGGCTGCTGTGGCAACAGCGTCGGCTAGCTGGGTTCGCAGGGTAACTCGACCGTCGTACATGTGTATTATTATGGCATAGGCTACTGACAGTTGTAAACCCAGAAAACCCAATGGGGACAACTATTTTCGAGCGTATCATCTTCGTGGATTTCGGGTATCGAAATGACAGTCCGCGCACCGAGCGGGTGCCGCATCAAGGGCCTGGAAGGCCATGGAATCAACTGCCGGGTAACCTGCAGAAAGGTAACTGCGAAGTAGGGGGAACACAGTGGAACAACGCAAACTTGGCGCCGAACTGGTAGTCAGCGCGCAGGGCCTTGGCTGCATGGGGATGAGCGACTTCTACGCCGATCGCGATGATGAGCGCTCGATTCGCACCATTCATCGCGCACTCGATCTTGGGATCACGCTGCTAGACACCGCCGACATTTATGGGCCGTTCACCAACGAAACCCTCGTGGGTCAAGCCATCGCAAATCGTCGAGATGACGTAGTCATAGCAACCAAGTTCGGCAACGAGCGTGGGGCCGACGGTTCGTGGCGAGGAGTCAACGGGCGGCCTGATTATGTGCGCAGTTGTTGTGACGCTTCACTTCAGCGACTCGGTGTCGATCACATCGATCTGTATTACCAGCACCGCGTCGACCGCAAAGTTCCGGTCGAGGAGACGTGGGGAGCGCTGGCTGAACTCGTTGCCGCCGGAAAGGTGCGCTACCTCGGCATATCCGAAGCTGCGCCCGACACGATCCGGCGGGCCCATGCAGTGCATCCGATCGCGGCCGTGCAGACAGAGTGGTCGCTGTGGACGCGCGACCCCGAAACCAACGGGGTACTCGACACCGTTCGCGAACTGGGCATCGGCTTTGTTCCCTATTCGCCCCTGGGCCGAGGCATGCTGTCGGGCCGAATCCGCACAATCGACGACCTCGCCACCGATGACTATCGCCGCGTCACGCCAAGATTCCAGGCTGAGAACTTCGCGCAGAATCTGGCCTTGGTCGAGCGCATCGACTCGCTCGCGTCGGAGAAGGGCGTCACTGCAGGCCAGCTTGCACTCGCCTGGGTTCTAGCCCAAGGCGACGACGTTGTGCCGATACCGGGCACCAAGCGAATCGAGTACTTGGAGGAGAACATCGCCGCACTCAACGTCGAACTTTCTTCCGACGATCTCGCTCGGATCGATGAGGCAACCCCACATGGGAGTGCTAGCGGGGATCGCTACACCGACATGTCCAGTGTCAACGCCTAGCTGACTGGCATTCTTGGCACGTAGTCGGCCACCGTGCACTCGAAAACGTATTCAAGACCGTCTTCGGGATCGTCCTGCTCGCCGACGTGTAGCAGGCCGGCACCACGAATGATCGCAAGTGAACCCTTATTGTCGGGGCTCGCACTCGCGCGAAATCCCCGTACCGCAGGGTGTTTGCCGGCTGCAGCCCACATCAGATGGGCCATCTCGCGTGCAAACCCTTGGCGTCGATATTCCTCGATCACGCTGTAGCCGATCTCGAGGAACCCGCGCTCATCGGGCGCATCATGAAAGTTGATGAGCCCCACGATCTTCGGTTCGACAGTACGAGTGACCGCGAGTCGGATCAACCACGGATTCACTGTCGGGTCTGAGCGAAGTTGAGGTATTCGGTGGCCTATCGGTGACCACGCTGGGTTCAGGACATCGGTCGGATCTGGGTAGCCGAGAGGCACCGGAGTCTGCGTGCCGTCGCGACTGAGAACGTGCGCGACACTGAGTAGGACGAGGTTGAGTCGCAAGCCGACTATGACGTCGGGCAGGTACACGGCGAGGTCGTCAGCACCAACATCAGTCATCAGATATCAGCTGCCGCTGGCCGCATTGCTACATCGCGCCGCTTCATGGGGTGAGGTTAGCGGTGAATGCAGCCCTGGACCGATAGCCTCCGCTTTGTGAGCGATCTCGTACTCCTACCCTGGGCTGATCACGCCACAGCATTGGGCGATGCCACACGCGGCCTCAATGTTGTGGTGTTCGACAAGGACGACCCCGCGCCCAGTCAAGAGATGCTCGACCAAGTGGTCTTCTACGTGGCGCCTTATGAGGGTGGCCGGCGCTGCCTGGCACTCATTCCATTGATGCCGCGCGTGCAGATCGTGCAAAGTCTGTGGGCTGGCGTCGATGGGGTGTGGCCGTTCATACGCGATGACGAGTCATTCCCTTTGACACTGTGTAATGCAGCCGGAGTCCATGACGCCTCGACCGCCGAACTTGCCGTGGCTCTCACGCTGGCACGTTTGCGTGAACTAGACGTTTTCGCGCGAGTGGCGTCGGAGGGAGCATGGCTCCACGAGACGACGGGGGCACTCGCCGATCGCACCGTGTTGATCCTTGGGTACGGCAACATCGGTCGTGCCACCGAACAGCGTTTGGCGGGCTTCGAGGTTGAGATCATCCGAGTCGCGCAGACTGCACGAGTCGACGAGCAGGGCCGCGTCATCCACGCCCAGTCCGAGCTCGCCGACCTGATCCCGCAGGCCGACGTCGTGATCGTCACAATGCCCCAAACGGCTGACACCACAGGCCTTATCGACGCTGATTTCCTGGCCCGGATGAAGGACGGATCTTTGCTGGTCAACGTCGCCAGGGGCGTCATCGTGGTCACCGACGATCTGTTGGCCGAACTGCGCACCGGACGAATCAGCGCGGCCCTTGACGTCACCGACCCTGAGCCACTACCTCCTGGGCATCCACTCTGGACGGCACCTGGCGTTCTGATCAGCCCGCATGTCGGAGGAAGTACGACCGCGTTCCTGCCTCGTGCACAACGACTCGTCACGGATCAACTGCGCCGTTGGAAAGCTGGCGAGCCACTCGCCAACGTCATCGCCCGCCCAGTCGGGCTGTAACGGCCGAAACGGCATGGCCCGCGCGTTGGTGTTCGTTGCATCGTTACGCTGAACCCCGTGAGCACAGAGCAGCACGACATCAAGCCCCGTTCCCGTATGGTCACCGATGGCCTTGAGCGCGCAGCCGCACGCGGCATGCTGCGCGCGGTCGGAATGGGTGACGACGACTGGGTCAAGCCCCAGATCGGAATCGCCTCGTCTTGGAACGAGATCACCCCGTGCAATCTCTCCCTCGACCGGTTGGCCGATGCGGCTAAGGATGGCGTTCACGCCGCCGGCGGTTTCCCCCTTGAGTTCGGCACTATCTCGGTGTCCGACGGCATCTCGATGGGTCACATCGGTATGCACTACTCGCTGGTTAGCCGCGAGGTCATCGCCGACTCCGTGGAGACAGTGTTTGAGGCTGAGCGCCTTGACGGTGGCGTGCTTCTCGCAGGCTGCGATAAGTCAGAGCCGGCGATGCTCATGGCCGCCGCTCGGCTCGATATCGCGGCAGTGTTCATGTATGCCGGATCGATCTTGCCCGGACGCGTGGGCGACAAGGACGTCACCATCATCGATGCGTTCGAGGCTGTGGGCGCGTGTGCCCGCGGCTTGATCACTCGCGCCGAGGTTGACGAGATCGAGCGAGCCATCTGCCCGGGGGAAGGCGCCTGCGGCGGTATGTTCACCGCTAACACCATGGCTTCGGCGGCGGAGGCAATGGGAATGTCACTGCCAGGTTCGGCGGCACCGCCCGCGGTGGACCGTCGTCGTGACGGCTACGCTCGCAGGTCCGGCGAGGCCGTTGTTGAGCTACTGCGCCAAGGGATTACCACGCGCGACATCATCACTCGCAAGTCGCTCGAGAACGCGATTGCTGTCGTGGTGGCTCTCGGTGGTTCAACCAATGCGGTCCTACACCTTCTGGCCATTGCACACGAGGCTCACGTCGAACTGGAGATCGAAGACTTCAATCGCATCGCCGATCGCGTGCCGCACCTCGCCAACGTGAAGCCGTTCGGGCAGTACGTCATGAGCGACGTCGACCGCATCGGTGGCGTACCTGTCGTCATGAAGGCGCTTCTCGACGCAGGGCTACTCCATGGCGACTGCCTCACCGTCACCGGAAAGACGATGGCCGAGAACCTGGCCGCCATCAACCCGCCCGATCCCGACGGCAAGATCTTGCGAGCCCTCAGCAACCCGATCCACACCACTGGTGGGCTCTCGATCCTGCACGGTTCGCTGGCACCAGATGGCGCGGTCGTGAAGACGGCCGGCTTCGATGCTGATGTATTCGAAGGCAACGCGCGTGTCTTCGAAGGTGAGGCCGCGGCGATGAAGGCGGTCGCGGACGGCACGCTAAACAAGCACGATGTCATGGTCATTCGATACGAAGGGCCCAAGGGCGGTCCAGGTATGCGTGAGATGCTCGCGGTCACCGGCGCCATCAAGGGTGCCGGTCTTGGTAAGGACGTCTTGCTTCTCACCGATGGTCGTTTCTCCGGTGGAACCACCGGCCTATGCGTCGGACACGTTGCACCCGAAGCCGCCGATGGTGGACCCATCGCTTTCGTCCGCGATGGTGACCGCATCAGGCTCGACGTCGGGCTGCGCACTCTTGACCTATTAGTCGACGAGGCGGAGATGGAAGCGCGGCGCGAAGGTTGGGTCGCGCCTGCTCCGAAGTACATGCGAGGTGTCCTCTATAAGTACGCCAAGCTCGTGGGCTCGGCTCGTTACGGTGCTGTCTGCGACTAAGGACCGCTTTGTGTGCCGAACCTCCGTGACTTCGGTACGCCTTCTTGCAGTCGCGCCACTACGCCAGACGATGGTGAGTTGTCGTCTCGGATCTTGAGATCTGCTGTGTCACCACTTGACACAGCGGCTGACCGGCGCGACCGTAGTCACGTGTACAAAGCATTGGTAGTTGTAGTTCGTGGGCGCGCAGCCTGACGAACCCTCGTCGCCTGTGCGCCACCCCTCGAAGCCTCAACGGGCCGAGGGGTTTTTCATTGCCCAACCCGTACTATCCGCAGTACCTGGCCATCAGTTCTACCCGGTAAGCCGCTCGACCTAGTCCGACTGTCCCGACAGCCCAAAAGAGGAACCAGCCATGACCGACAAGATCACCGGTGCCCAGAGCCTTGTTCGCTCGTTGGAGCACGCGGGCGTCGAGGTCGTCTTCGGTATCCCGGGCGGTGCGATTCTGCCCGCATACGACCCGCTGATGGACTCCGAGAAGGTGCGCCACATCTTGGTTCGCCACGAGCAGGGCGCCGGCCACGCGGCCGAGGGTTACGCGCAGGCGACCGGTCGTGTTGGTGTGTGCATGGCCACGTCAGGGCCGGGCGCGACCAACTTGGTGACTCCCATCGCAGATGCGTACATGGATTCTGTGCCGATAGTTGCGATCACTGGACAGGTGCCGAGCAAGGCGATCGGAACCGATGCCTTCCAGGAAGCCGACATCCGTGGCATCACGATGCCCATCACGAAGCACAACTTCCTCATCACCCACGCCGAGGACATCCCGCGGGCCATCGCCGAGGCGTTCCACATCGCTGGCACCGGTCGACCCGGCCCGGTGCTGGTCGATATCGCCAAAGACGCCTTGCAGGCGATGACCGACTTCACGTGGCCGACCGAGATAGATCTGCCTGGCTACCGCCCGGTCACTCGCCCGCATGCCAAGCAGGTCCGTGAAGCGGCCCGCATGATCGTTGAGGCCAAGCGTCCGGTGTTGTATGCGGGCGGCGGCATCATCAAGTCGCACGCCAACCTTGAGTTGCTGCGCCTGGCCGAGCTCACCGGAATTCCGGTGGTCACCACGCTGATGGCTCGAGGCGCCTTCCCCGACAGTCACCCACTGCACATGGGTATGCCTGGCATGCACGGATCTGTGTCGGCGGTGGGGGCTCTGCAGAAGAGCGACCTGCTGATCACACTCGGCGCTCGTTTTGATGACCGAGTCACAGGACGCCTCGACACGTTCGCGCCGGGCGCGAAGATCATCCACGCTGACATCGACCCTGCTGAGATTTCGAAGAACCGCGTTGCCGATGTGCCAATCGTTGGCGATGCCAAAGAGGTAATCAACGATCTCATCATCGCGATCCAGGCCGAGCACGACTCTGGCAACTTCGGCGACTACGCGGCCTGGGCAGATCTGCTCGCCCACATGAAGTCCACCTATCCACTTGGCTACGACCTCCCAGCCGATGGCACTTTGTCACCGCAGTTCGTGATCGAACGGCTCGGCCTCATCGCGGGCCCGGAGGCGATCTACGCGGCTGGTGTCGGTCAGCATCAGATGTGGGCCGCGCAGTTCATCAAGTATGAAATCCCTGGCACCTGGCTCAACTCAGGTGGCGCAGGGACTATGGGCTATGCCGTGCCCGCGGCGATGGGGGCCAAAGTTGGCTGCCCTGACAAAACGGTGTGGGCGGTCGATGGTGATGGCTGCTTCCAGATGACGAATCAGGAACTCGTTACCTGCGCGATCAATGAGATCCCGATCAAGGTCGCGATTATCAACAACTCGTCGTTGGGCATGGTCCGACAGTGGCAGACCCTGTTCTATGAATCGCGATACTCCAACACTGACTTGCATTCACACCGAATCCCGGACTTCGTAAAGCTTGCTGACGCATATGGTTGCCACGGCTTGCGCTGCGAGTCACCAGATCAGGTGGATGCAACGATCGAAAAGGCGATGTCACTCAACGACGCACCTGTGGTTGTCGACTTCGTCGTGCACAAGGACGCCATGGTGTGGCCGATGGTCGCCGCTGGCACGAGTAACGACGACATCAAGGTCGCCCGCGACCTTGCCCCCTCTTGGGATCGTGAGGAATAACCGATGACTCGTCACACACTGTCCGTTCTGGTGGAAGACCAACCAGGCGTGCTAGCCAGAATCTCGGCCCTGTTCTCCCGCCGTGGCTTCAACATCGAGTCACTCGCGGTGGGTCCGACTGAGAACGAGGGCGTGTCGCGCATGACCATCGTGGTCAACGCTGACGAGTTGCCCCTCGAGCAGGTCACCAAGCAGCTGAACAAACTGATCAACGTCCTCAAGATCGTGGAACTCGATCCGGAGGCCGTGCAGCGTGAGTTGCTGCTCGTCAAGGTCAAGGCCGATCTCGACACTCGTTCGCATGTCCTTGAAACGGTGCAGTTGTTCCGCGCCAAAGTGGTTGATGTGGCCACCGATTCGGTCACCATCGAGGCCACCGGAAGCCGTGACAAGCTGGAAGCCTTCCTTCGCATCCTTGAACCATTCGGCATCAAGGAACTTGTGCAGTCAGGCCTAGTAGCAATCGGTCGCGGCTCTCGTTCGATCTCTGACCGCAGCGTCCGTTCAGGCGACCGTCCGACCTGACCCCACCCGATCAACACTCTCGATTTCGTCCCTGTCAGACTTCGAACACACCCCGATTCGCTAGGAGCGCCACCGTGGCACAGCTTTTCTACGACGACGACGCCGATCTCTCGCTCATCGCTGGCCGCAAGGTCGCGGTCCTCGGGTACGGAAGCCAGGGTCACGCCCATGCGTTGAACCTGCGTGATTCCGGTATTGACGTGCGAGTCGGCCTGCTTGAGGGCAGTGCCTCCCGTCCCAAGGCTGAGGCCGAGGGCCTGCGCGTTCTCACGCCGGGCGAGGCGTGCGCCGAGGCTGATGTCATCGTCATCCTCGCCCCCGACCACAAGCAGCGTCACCTGTACAAGGAGTCGGTCGAGCCCAACCTGACTGCTGGCAAGGCTCTGGTCTTCGGGCACGGCTTCAACATCCGATTCGGTTACATCGTGCCTCCGGCCGATGTCGACGTGATCATGGTCGCCCCCAAGGGCCCAGGCCACCTCGTCCGTCGCGAGTACGCGGCTGGCCGTGGTGTTCCGGTGATCGTCGCGGTCGAGCAGGATGCCACGGGCGGCGCATGGGAGCTTGCGCTCTCGTACGCCAAGGGCATCGGCGGTCTGCGTGCTGGTGGTATCAAGACCACGTTCACCGAAGAGACCGAGACTGACTTGTTCGGCGAGCAGGCCGTGCTCTGCGGCGGCGCGTCACAGTTGGTGCAGTACGGCTTCGAGGTGCTCACCGAGGCTGGGTACCAGCCCGAGGTCGCTTACTTCGAGTGCCTGCATGAGCTCAAGCTCATCGTTGACCTCATGTACGAAGGTGGCATCGCCAAGCAGCGCTGGTCGGTCTCCGACACCGCTGAATACGGCGACTACGTGTCGGGTCCGCGTGTCATTGACCCGAGCGTGAAGGAGAACATGAAGGCTGTTCTCGCCGACGTGCAGAGCGGTAAGTTCGCTCAACGCTTCATCGATGATCAGGACGCCGGCGCTCCGGAGTTCAAGGCATTGCGCGCCAAAGGCGAGCAGCACCCCATCGAGGGTGTCGGTCGCGACCTTCGCGCCATGATGGCCTGGGTCAAGAAGAGCGACGACGACTACGTCGAAGGCACCGCCACCCGCTAACCCG
>CAIXFH010000157.1 GCA_903918645.1 uncultured Actinomycetes bacterium
CCGAAGAACGACGCTGGCACGACCGGCCAACGACCGCTACCAGAATCAGCGCCGGTCGCGACGGCCTGTTCTTGCGCCGCCTCGTGCGCCGCTTCGTTCAGCACCTCGGCAGCGATCTGAAGCGATTGGGCAAATGACTCGTGCGATGAATCGCTGGCATCGGACACTGGAGGCCTATTCGCTAGTCGTGGTCGTGACCGGTGTGATCCTCAGCGTCAGCCATCGCCTGCATCGCAGCCATGTCGAACTGGGTCGGGGCCAATGCACTGAGATCGATCACAGTGCCCTCGGTGTCAACGATCTTGGCCTTCTCCAGCACGTGCGCGAGTGCCTTGCTGCGACGAACCTCAGCGACAGCGGCCGGCACTTGACCGGCGCTGACCAATTCCTGGGCGAACTGATCGGGTGCCATGCCGTAACGCGGTGCCTGCTGAACGAGCCAACTGGACAGCTCGGCCTCGGAGACAACGAGCTCTTCGGCCTCGGCGATGCGGTCGAGAAGGATCTGCGACTTCAGTGAATTGCGGGTCTCTGCTTCAACCTCTGCGCGGTGGTCGTCGTCGCCGTGACCGTCCTGGAAGTGATCGTCAACCTGCTGGGTGATCGCGCCCTCAGGTAGCGGGAAGTCAACGGCAGCAAGGAGAACCTCGGCAAGCTTCTCGCGAGCTGCGTAGCCCTGCTCGAGCAGCTTGACCCGGCTCAGACGCGTGCGGAGGTCGTCGCGAAGTTCATCGATCGTGTCAAACTCGCTGGCCAACTGCGCGAACGCATCGTCGGCCTCGGGCAGTGCCCGCTCGCGAACAGTCGTAACGGTGACTGTTACTGCGATCTCCTGACCTTCGAACTCACCGGTCTCAGGGCTGAACGTGAAGGTGCGGATGTCGCCAGCCGAAGCGCCATCGACGGCGTCATCAAAGCCGGGAAGGATGCCATCGGTGCCGAGCTCGTAGGACAGTGCGCTGGCGATGAGATCCTCAACTGCCTCGCCGTCGATGTCGCCGTTGATGTCGAACAGCAGCACATCGCCCTTGGCCGCTGCACGCTCGACCGCGCTGAGCGAACCGAAACGGCCGCGCAGGTCGTCGAGTTGGTCTTCGACCTCGCTGCCAGGCACGCGCACAGAGTCGACCGTGACCATCAGCGCCTCGTACTCGGGCAACTCGAAGTCGGGGACAATGTCCATCTCGGCAGTGAAGACCAGCGGTGCAGCGTCCTCGAAGTTGCTGACGTCAACATCGGGACGGCCCAAGAACTTGATCGAGTTGTCGCGGATCGCGGCGTCGAGATTGATGTTGATGGCGTCGTTAATGGCCTCATCGAGAACCGCGGCTCGGCCGACCCGCTGATCGATGATGCGGTTGGGAACCTTGCCCTGACGGAAGCCGGGAACCGTGATCTGTGCCGCAATGCGCCTGTAGGCGGCATCGAGGGCTGGCTTCAATTCCTCGAACGGAACTTCGACGGTGAGCTTCACCCTGGTGGGCGAGAGGTTTTCGACGTCACTCTTCACGTGGATCGGTGCTCCTGGTTCGGGGATGAACTCGCCTGCCGCTGGAGCGGCAGGCAACGGTGTGCTGGTGAGGTGCAAGGAACTCGTGCGTATAGCTCAGTGCAACTAGAAATCGTGCTGGTCGGAGTCCGAAACGAGTGGACTTCGATCGAGTCGGGGCGGGGAGATTCGAACTCCCGATCTCCTGCTCCCAAAGCAGGCGCGCTAGCCACTACGCTACGCCCCGCGGCGCCGGCTGAGTCTAGAGGACTGTGGGTCGAGACCCCGAATCGCCTGCTCGTTGGCCGTTGTCGCGGGCCTTGGCCAAAGTCGGAGCAGCGGCATGGAATGATGTGCCAGCACCACTCGCGGGTGTAGCTCAATGGTAGAGCCCCAGCCTTCCAAGCTGGCCATGCCGGTTCGATCCCGGTCACCCGCTCCACCGTGGAGACCCCTGCTGAGCAGGGGTTTTCCAATTTTATGCCCACGATGCGGGTCGTCGGCAATGTCCCCTGGAACCGCTCATTGACCCCTATTGGCCCCACGTTCTCCCACGGGGCTCCCACGACGACCCTCAACCCACGGCCCGTCCGGCCACGCTCCGGACAGCCGCGCCAAAGGCGATGGAGCTCGATCAACTCGTTGAACACACGGGGCAGGCGGCCCAGGCACCGTGGCCGTAGCGAACAGGGGACTCGGTTCGTGAGTGAAGCTCGCTGATCGACCGGCTCGGCTTGCTACAAGGTCAGAGGTGATCGGGATACTGGAGTCAGCGAAACGTGTCGGAGGAGCATCCA
>CAIXFH010000158.1 GCA_903918645.1 uncultured Actinomycetes bacterium
GTGCTTGATCCTCATCCCTAGCGGGTGGCGGCGCGGGTGTCACGGTCGGTGTCCTGTTGCGGTCGATGGCTGGTATCAGGGCGTGTGCCGCGCCTGGCACCTCACCCTACGTCTGGGATACGTCCAAAGGCCGACCCGACACCAACTGCCCCTCAAGTGTTTCCCGATCGTGATCGACGCGGGCCCAACCCGCTTCGCCTAGGAATACGGGGCGGTATCGGGGCCAAGTGCGCGGTATCTGCTGCCGAAGTAGATGAGCGGATCGGCATCCGGCAGCAGCAGCGATACGGCAAGAACCTGGCCGACCACCACGTCGTGGTCACCAGCACGATGGATCGAGGAAGTACGACACTCCAGGGTCGCGACGGCGTCCGACAGCAGAAGCGCGCCAGTGAGTTCACTGCGATGTGACGCCGTGGCGGAGAATTGGCCAGCAAGAGGACGACCGCGAGTCGCGAACCAGGATGCCCGGCCTTGCTGACCTTCAGCGAGCACACTCACACCCCACGAGCCAGCATGTAGAACGGCCTCGTGAAAGCGGGAGTCGACTTCAACGCAGAACAGGACCAACTGCGGGTCTAAGGATACCGAGGTGAAGGAGTTCGCGGTCATCGCGTGATCGACCCCGCCCTGTTCAGCGGTCACCACGACGACTCCGGTCGCAAACCGCGACATGATGTGGCGGAACTCCACAGTCGCGTGCGAGTGCCGCCCCTCATTCATGACTCGACCTTAGTCGGTCGCTGGCCGATGCTCGGGGCGCGGCAACGGCCACACCGCCGCGATCATCGCTAGGGAGAAGCCAGCGATGACATAGACATAGGTGCGCGGCAACGCCACGAGCATGAGGTCGTGCCCAGGCGCGAAGGATGCGAACGCGACGGTCGGAATCACCCACCCCAGGGCTACGGCAAGAGCAGCACCACGCGATTCGAGCGCGTAGGCGGCCGCGCGCGCACACGCAGCGATCGTGGCAAGCACCAACAACAGACCCCAAGGAAGGTTCACCCCCGCGATGGGCAGCCGCGACGTGGACACCACAGCACCAGTCAGGCCGAGCAGAACTCCACCCCCAACAGCGGCGGCATAGCCGGCCAAGGGCGAGCTGGGGAAGTTAGACATGCCCCCGAGACTACGTCGCGATCACGAAAAGTACGGGGAACTGAAGTTGTGATGTCTCCCGCATGCCGCTAGACCGCACAGCCGGCATCGGACGAATCGGTCCCTTGATTACCCGCCGCGGCTAACTGCCCGTCCCGGCATGGTCGCGCACATCGATGCTCTGCTGCCTGGGAAAGGTAGTACCGGCCGCTTCCAAGATGTCAGTGATCTCGCGTCCGATCAGTTCGTGCCGCGAGATCAGTGCATCTCGCAACGCGACGACCAGATGCCTGTTCTCGTGCAACAAAGTCCGTGTGTGCGCCTTCTGCTCTTGCAGGATCCGCTCGACACGCTCGCGTCCATCGGCGTCGGCAAGCACGCGTCCAACAATGTTGGTATCAGACAGCGCGTTTCCTTGGATCGCCGAGAACGAGATCAGGGTGTCGGTCATACCAGCCGACCCAACCATCTGTGCAGCGACATTCGTCGCGTAGAGCAGGTCACCAGCAGGACCCGTTGAGATGTCTCCGAAGAAAATCTCCTCCGCGGCTTGGCCACCCATGGCGATTTGGATCAGTGCCAACATCTCCGTCTTGGACCGGGTGTACACATCTTCCGCATCGCCATGTGCCAACATCCCCAAGGCATCTCGCCGCTTGACGATGGTGAGCACTTCAAGCCGACGATGGGGCGCGACGAGCCATGCGGTGACCGCGTGCCCAGCCTCATGAGTAGCGATCAGACTCTGCTCGTGATCGGTGTAGGCAACCGGCTGACCCATCCCCACTTCCTCAACCAGGCGCGCCCGTTCAACATCAGCGCGCGTCATAGCCGAGTCGCCACGACGCAGCGCGTTCACCAGCCCTTCGTCAAACAGGTGCTCGATCATTACTGGCGTGTATCCCTGCGTGACAGCAGCGAGGCCATCACGCGAGTCGTCTAAGTCGAGGTCGGCGTGGTGAGCCTTACGACCGAGGAAGAAATCGATCAGCTCCCGACGGCCCGCACGACTAGGCGGATCAAAGGTGAGACGGCGGTCGAAGCGGCCCGGACGAAGGAGCGCAGGATCAAGATTGTCAGCGCGGTTGGTTGCGGCGATCACCAGCACATTCGTCGACGGCGGCACCGGACGCTGCATCTGTCGGTGCGGAGGCAGGAACAGGTTGGCCTTATCGATGAACCACGACTGGAACTTCTGCGATCCGGTCGGGTCGTCAAATGACTGCAACTGAACGAGCAACTCATTGACCACCCCGCCGACTCCCTCACTAGTCATCGACGACTGCGACCTGATAAGTCCCTGTGCCGCAGCAAGATCGACGGCTGCATAAGAGTAGGAAACGGGCAGGCCGGTGAGTCCTCCGCAGCACAGTGACTGCGACTGCATGGCGCTTGTGGGGATTGGTGTCATGGACAAGCCGCCTCGGGCCATGGCGATCGCGTCAATCTCCTCGATGAAGCCGATGGCGCCTCCCTCTTGACGAGCAGCCTTACGCAACGCCTTGAAGTACGACCGGATCTTGCGTGCGGTCGCGCCGTAGTACATCGACTGGAACGAGGTCGCAGACACAAACAGGAACGGCACTCCGGCTTCCCTCGCCATCGCCTTCGCAAGATGGGTCTTGCCCGTTCCGGGAGGCCCTTCGAACAGGAGACCGCGCCTAGGCGTGCCACCCATCTCGGCTGAGAAGGACTTATGCGCGAGAAACAGATTCAGTGAGCGGATGACGTCGTCCTTGACGCCGTCGATGCCCTTAACCGAATCAAGTGAGACATCGATCTGCTCAGGCCGATAGGTCACGTGCGGTGAGCGTCCAGCGCCCACCGACGAGCCGAGCAAGACACCAATCAGCACTAGGAAGAACAACGCTGGCATGAGCAGCATTGGGTCGACCTGCGGAAAATCAAGGTTGAGGATGTCGAAGCCTTGACCAGTCAACAGCCGCGCCCATAGGTAGCTCGCTGGCAGCATGAGTGCCGCGCACAATCCGGCCAGTCGACGCCGTCGTGAGCGCTCTCGCGAGGCACCGACATCAGCCGAGCCCGCATCGACTCGACCCATGCCCACCGTCGCCAGAGTCGACGATGTGGTCGCAGCGCTGGCAGTCCGTCGCATGTTGGCTCCCCGAGGCTCATGACGCACGCCCCACACCAAGATCCGGGGGGGGGCAGGTCCCATCGTGGGTAGAACGACGCTTTCCCGCGCCCACTAACGGGCGTGGGTCACCCGCACGGAGTAGAGCTTTGAGCGCACCTTGCACTGAACATGACAAGCCAGGCGAGCACGCAGGCACTCGCAGCCGAACTACAGCCCAGCGAAAAGATCGGTCTCGTAGCCTTCGCTGTCGATTTCCCCGGCAACGGATCCGCGAACAAGCCGGAAGTACTCCAGGCCCATCGCCTGCGAACCCAGGCTGTTCGACAGTGCGAAGAAGCCGTCTTCGACACTGATCTGAGTGGCGTGCGCACCCATCGCCGCTAGCTTGCGATCGACGTAAGGCTCAGCGTTGATCACCGTGGTGACAGCCTCGTCCTCACATGCGAAGGGCAAGTCGTCAGGATCAAGGGTCGTGAACCAACTCGTGTCGCCGATGGCCGTGAGCGCTGCGATTCCGCGCCTGATAACCGACTTCGGGAAGGCCATCCAGTAGACCTTCGAAATCTCCCAAGGAAGGCCCAGATCAGGGCGATACGACGGCGCAGCCGCGAGCGCAGCAGCGTAGGTAGCCACGCGGTGGGCCTGAATGTGATCGGGGTGACCGTAACCACCGAAGTCGTCATAGGTGACCAGCACTTGCGGTCGTACCTCACGGATGATGGCGACGAGATCGGCAGCGGGCGCCAGCAAGTCCGCTCGCCAGAAGCAATCGGGATCATCGTTGTCTGGGACGCCCATCATCCCCGAATCGCGGTAGCGTCCAGCACCACCGAGTAGCCGATGATCCGCGACGCCGAGGATCTCCATCGCGTTCGCAAGCTCAATCTCGCGGTGCTCTCCGAGCGAGTCCTCAAGGTGAGCAACGCGATGGGCATGCTCATCGCCGATGACCTCGCCTTCCTCCCCCAGAGTGCAGGTGACGAGCGTGACCCTGGCACCCTCGGCCGCGTACTTAGCCATGGTCGCGCCAGAACCGATGGTCTCGTCGTCTGGATGGGCATGGACGAGGAGAAGGCGGCGGTCTGTATCAATCGAAGTCACGACGTGAGCCTAGTGCGAGCCTGAGTCCTTCGCGCGGCTCGTCGGCCATGCCGAACGCCCAGCCACGCGCTGGGCTGACAGACTCCACATATGCAGACCGAGTCGTTCCCCCGCCAAAGTGCCCGCACCCGTCGATTCAGTGCCGGGGCGCCCCGACTCTTCAGCATCACAACCGACGGCTCTGCCGTGCTGTTCCTGCGGTCTAACTCGGGTACCGATGCCGTAGGCCGACTCTGGTCAATCGATGCCACGACAGGTGAAGAGCGACTCGTGGCCGACCCGAGCGACCTGCTAGAGGGCTCCGAGGAACTCTCACAACAGGAACGGGCCCGGCGTGAACGCATGCGCGAGGGCAACTCCGGCATCGTGGGCTACTCGGCCGATCGTGACTGCACTCGCAGCGTATTCACCCTGTCCGGTGGGCTTTACGCGGTAGACCTTGCCCCAGGCGCCACGGTGCGCGGGCTCGACATCGAAGGCCCCGTGATCGATCCCCGACTCTCGCCCGACGGCTCCCACATCGCCTACTCGGCACAGGGATCCATGCGAGTCGTGGCCTATGACGGTGCAAACGAACGGGTGCTGGTATCCGGACGCAACGAGAACGAGACTGCCGGGCTGACCGACTTCATCGCTGCTGAGGAGCTCTCACGGAGTCGAGGATTCTGGTGGTCGCCAGATTCGGATTCACTCATCGTCGAACGAGCCGACGAGACACCCGTGCAGCAGTGGTGGATCGCGAACCCGGTGAAGCCGAGCCAAGCTCCGACGACGCATCGATACCCAGCGGCCGGAACCGCTAATGCGTTGGTATCGCTGGTTATTGCCCGGCTTGATGGCACGACACTCGACGTCGCCTGGGACGTCGAGAACTTCCCCTACCTCGTCGACGTGGCGTGGAACAGACACGGCGAGCCCCTCGCTGTGGTGTCATCGCGCGACCAACAACTCATGCATGTGCTGGCGATCAACCCGGCGTCGGGCCAGACCCGAGTAGTGGCCGTTATGGCTGACGACCAATGGGTAGACGTTGCGCCCGGAGCGACACGTTGGACACCATCTGCTCAACTGCTCACGCTGCAGGCCGATCGTGCCACCGACACCTACCGACTACATCTGGGCGATTCCTGGCTCAGCCCCGCGGGATTGCAGATCCATTCGGTGCTCGACGTTGATGACGATGGTGTCACCGTCAGCGCATCGCTTGAACCTACGCATTGCCAATTGCTGCACGTTCTCTGGGATGGCTCGACCACGCAGATCGGCCCCGGCACCGGCTGGATCACCGGCCGCTCCTCCAACGGAACCGACGTCATCATTAGTCGAGACTTGAAGTCGACCCAGACCAACTACCTAGTGCGTCGCGGCAATGCCGAGCACCTCGTTCAGACCCACGCTGAGCAGCCGTCCGTGACCCCAGCCGTACAGATCATCGAGGCTGGTGAGTATGCGATCCGCACTGCGGTGCTCTTCCCCACCAATCACGTACCAGGTTCGCGTCGGCTCCCGATCCTGATGAGTCCCTACGGTGGGCCGCACGGCCAGCAGGTCGTGGCGGCCGGCATATCCTTCGGCGAGGATCAGTGGCTGGCCGATCAGGGCTTCTGTGTGGTTGTGGCCGACGGTAGAGGCACGCCAAGCAGAGGCCCTGCCTGGGATCGCACCATCTTCCGTGATCTGGCCACCCTGCCGCTGGCCGACCAAGTCGTGGCAGTGGCCGAGGTTGTGTCGCGTTGGCCCAACGATGTCGACCCAAGCCGGGTCGGGATTCGCGGCTGGTCATTTGGTGGCTATCTGGCGGCCCTAGCAGTTCTGCGCCGCCCCGACGTATTCCACGCAGCAGTGGCCGGCGCACCCGTGACCGATTGGCGGCTGTACGACACGGCCTATACCGAGCGCTACTTGGGTAACCCCACCGAAGATCCGGCACCGTACGACGCCTGCTCGCTGATGCCGCTGGCCGAAGGCCTGACACGCCCGCTGCTGCTGATCCACGGACTCACCGACGACAACGTCGTGGTGGCGCACACCCTCGAGCTGTCGGGTGCGCTCACGGTTGCCGGGCGACCACATCAGGTGCTGCCACTTTCAGGCGTAACACATATGACTCCACAGGAAGAAGTCGCGGAGAACAAACTCCTACTCGAACTCGACTTCCTGCGCAGTGCCCTGGGAATTACCGACTGACCTTAGAACGGTCGGTAGTTGCGCCCCTCATGAACTTCGTCGTGGATGAAGTTCTGTGAGCCCTCCGCCGCATGGGTGGCATCATCTTCCAACTCACCGGTGGTACTGAGCTCGCCCTCGCTGGGGCCAGCGCCGTGGATGACCTCAGTTGCCTCGCCGAAAACGGCACGATCTTCGGGAAAGTGACAGGCGAGGTAATGACCAACCTTGATCTCACGGATCAACGGAACCTCGACCGAGCACTGCTCCTGCGCTTTGAAGCAGCGAGTGCGGAAGACACAACCCGACGGCGGGTTGATTGGGCTGGGCAAATCACCAGTGAGCAGGATGCGCTCACGACGAGCGCTGCTACCCGGATCCGGGATCGGTACCGCTGACATCAGAGCATGCGTGTACGGGTGCAACGGCTTGGAATAGAGGACATCGCGATCCGCGAGCTCCATCACCTTTCCGAGGTACATCACCGCCACGCGGTCAGAGATATGACGCACTACCGACAGGTCATGTGCGATGAAGACATAGGCCATGCCGAATTCCTGCTGCAAGTCTTCGAGCAGGTTGACGACCTGAGCCTGGATCGAGACGTCTAGGGCGGAAACTGGCTCATCACACACGACCAGCTTTGGCTGCAAGGCGATGGCTCGTGCGACCCCAATGCGCTGACGTTGACCACCGGAGAACTCGTTGGGATAGCGGTTGTAGTGCTCGGGGTTAAGACCGACGCGCTCCATGAGCCGCTGTACCTCGGACTTAATGCCGCCGGGAGGCGTGATGCCCTGCACTTGGAAAGGCGCCGAGATGATGGAGCCGACAGTGTGCCGAGGGTTGAGCGAGTTGTACGGATCCTGAAAGATCATCTGAGCTTCACGGCGCAACGGCACGAGTTCACGACGAGACATCTTGGTGATGTCACGGCCATTGAGTTCGATCGTGCCGTCGGTGGGATCCAGTAAACGCAGCATGGTCCGCCCTGCAGTGGACTTGCCACAGCCACTCTCGCCGACGAGCCCAAGAGTCTCGCCAGGGGCAACCGAGAAGCTCAGCCCGTCAACGGCCTGCACCTGTCCGACAACCTTGTTGACCAGACCTTGGGACTTGACCGGGAAGTACTTGCGGACATTGGTCAGGCGAAGGACAGCGTCATCACTTGCAGTCTGCGTGGTCACGCGGCACCTCCGGCCGTTGAATCGCCAGCAAGCTCGCCGAGCTTGACGCGCGAAATCTCAACGCGTGTTGGCCCTGGGAGGTGACAGCGCACCAACTGCCCCGATGGCGCGGGCAGCAACTCGGGTCGGTCAGTAGCGCAGACATCGCCCGGAACCTGACTCTTGTAGGAACACCGTGGCGCAAAGACGCAACCCTTGGGCAACTTCAGCGCCGACGGTGGGGCACCTGGGATCGGGTCAAGGCGGCTGGTGCGCACCCGGTCCATCCTTGGCACCGAGGCAAGCAGGCCCAACGTGTAGGGCATCTCTGGACGCCTGAAGATGCTGTTGACATCGCCGTACTCAACCACGCGCCCGCCGTACATCACTGCGACGTCGTCAGCTACGTCAGCCACCACCCCGAGGTCGTGAGTGATCATGATGATCGCGGTGTTGAACTCCTGCTGCAGTGATCGAAGCAGATCAAGGATTTGGGCCTGAACCGTGACGTCGAGCGCAGTGGTCGGCTCATCTGCGATGAGTAGGTCAGGTGAGTTGATCAGGGCCATCGCGATCATCACGCGCTGACGCATACCACCGGACAACTCATGCGGGTAAGAATCGATGCGCTTCTCGGGCGACGGAATCCCAACCTTGTGCAACATCGCGATGCATTGGTCACGAGCCTCGGCCTTGCTCACCTTCTGGTGCACCCGCACGGCCTCAACAAGCTGCTTGGCAATCGTGTAGAACGGGTGCAAGCTCGACAGCGGATCTTGATAGATCATCGCCATGCGACTACCGCGGAGTTTGCGCACATCGTCTGCATCGAGTTTGAGCAAGTCGTCGCCCTCGAACATCACCCGGCCCGACACAGTGGTACGGCGCTTGTCGAACAACCCCATGATCGCAAGGGATGTCACGCTCTTGCCGGATCCGGACTCACCCACGATCGCCAGGGTTTTGCCGCGCTCGACTCCGAACGTGATGCCATCGACAGCCTGGACGATGCCGTCCTCGGTGGAGAAGCTGACGTGTAGATCGTCGACCTCAAGGAACCGGCCGCTCGACGTGAGGTCATTACCTTGTGTCATGAGGGCCTCACTCGCGGATCAATCACTGCATAGAGGACGTCGACGACCAGATTGGCCACGATCACAAAGACTGCGGCAACCAGCGTGACGCCGACGATAACTGGCAGGTCAGAGTCGGTCACCGAGCCCAGAGCCAGACTCCCAATTCCGGGAAGGCTAAAAATGGCCTCGATGAAGACGGCGCCGCCGAGGAGCCCGGCTAAGTCAAGCCCTGCAGAGGTGACGATCGGCGTGAGCCCTGCTCGCAAGGCATGCTTACGGATCACAGTGCGGTCGGGCAAACCTTTGGACCGAGCGGTGCGAATGTAGTCCTCGTTGAGGGTCTCAAGCATCTGACTTCGGGTGAGTCGGATATAGAACGCCGCGTAGAGAATTGCCAGCACAATCCACGGCAGGATCATGGTCTGTAGGAACTTCGACAGATCCTCGGTGGGTGGCACATATCGCGGGTACGGCAGCAGGTGCCACTTGATGACGATGAAGAACATGGCCAGGATGCCGATGAAGAACGACGGCAACGAGTAGCCGATCAGGGCCACACCGAGCACGGACTTGTCTTGCCATCTGCCTCGGCGTAGCGCGGTGTATACCCCAAGCCCGATTCCGACCACCATCCAGATGATGAACGAGCCAAGGGCGAGCCACATCGTGCAAGGCAGACCATCTTTGATCAGCTGCGAAACTTCGGCGTGACGCTTGAAGGAGTAGCCCAAGCACGGCGCACTGCACTGAACAGGGTCGGGTGAATTCGCGGCGTACGTGCGCCCGACGAACAAGCCCTTAAGGAACTCCCAATATTGCGCGATGACCGGCATATCAAGACCGAGTCGGTGTCGGTTCGCCTCAATGATTTCCGGCGTACACGCCTTACCGCAGGTAAGCCGAGCGGGGTCACCGGGCAGCACGTTGAACAGCAAGAAGACGATCAACGACAAGAGCAGCAGCATGAGCAGCATGCTCAACACGCGCCGCAGCACATACACGCTCACGCTTGTTGACACCTGCCAAATCTCTGGGGCTAGCTGTTCTGGGGCTAGCTGTTCTGGGGGCAAACTGTTCTGGGGGCTAACTGTTCTCGCGAGAACTCTGCTGGCGAGAACTCTGCTGGCGAGAACTCTGCTGGCGAGAAGTCTGCTGGCGAGAAGTCTTCTGGCGGCTGACCTTCCTGACGTGAGCGCCGAGGTAGGGACTTTCGCACCTACCCCGGCGCCACGATCAGGTTGCTATCGAGCTAGGAGATGACACCCATCTCTGCATATGGCCACGATCCGTAGGCCGGCCATATGTAGATGGAACTGACCTTGTCGCCAGCCATCCGCTGCTCGCGACCGAAGATGGTCGGCAGCACCAGCATCTTGGCAACAGCTTCCTTATTCAGGTTCTGCCACATGGTGGCCTGCTTGGCCCGGTCTGGCTCGGTCGATGCAGCCAGAACCTCGGCGTTGAACGCCTTGTCGTCGTACTGCGACAGGTCAAACCCACCGTTCATCGTGAACAGCGGTGGGATGATGGTCGAGGCGTTGGGCCAGTCAGGGCCCCAACCTGCCTTCATCATCTCGTGGCTCTTGGCCGGGTCGAAGACGATGCCGTAATACTGACCAGGCTCGATCGGGTTGGGCTTGGCAGTGATCCCAGCCCTCGCCAGCGACGAGACGATCAGGGCCGCAGCCTTGTCTCCGGTGGGGCTCTGCGCGTAGTCGAAGGTGAAGGTCACCGGACCTGCGCCGGACTCAGTGATCAACTGCTTTGCGTAATCGGGATCACCGGTCGGGGGGATCGGCTTACCGAGCAAGGTGTCCCACAGACCAGTCGGCGCGTAGTCGATACCCATATTGGGCTTGATCACGCCATCACCGAAGTCGCCGGCGTAGTCGCCACCTGCGTTCTTGCGAAGAGCGTTACGGTCGAGAGCAACAGCAATAGCCTGCCGAACCTTGAGGTTGGGCATCTTGACCATGTTGAACGCCCAGTAGGAGACGTACGGGTCAAGCGTGCTCAGTGCGCGACCCGTGTACTGAGGCTGCGCTTCAGTCGGGCTTACGAACACGATTGGCAACGACTCGGGCTCAAGGCTGAGCCCGATCGCGGTGCTGTCTGCTCCGGTGCTCTGGATGATGCGTTGGTCGATGACCTTCGTGTCGAGACCGAAATCGACCTCCCAGGTGTCGGGAAGGGCCTTGCGATAG
This sequence comes from uncultured Actinomycetes bacterium, assembly GCA_903918645.1. Taxonomy (GTDB): domain Bacteria; phylum Actinomycetota; class Actinomycetes; order S36-B12; family CAIYMF01; genus Longivirga. The sequence continues at coordinate 10,913 of CAIXFH010000158.1, forward strand.
TCATCGGAAGTCTGGTTCCACTTGGGGTTGCGCACCAAGAGCAACTTGCCGCCCTTACCGGTCTGGTAAGTCTTGACCATGTACGGCCCGGAAGATACCGGTGCGTTTGAGTACTTCTCACCAGTGTCGAGCGCTGCTGGCACTGGCGAGAACGCGAGCAGTGTCACGGTGTAGTTGAAGTCCGGCACTGCGAGCTTGAGGTGGAACGTGATGGTCTTGCCATCAGCCGAACAAGCAACTGCCTTGTCGAACAGGGCCTGTCCGGTCTTCTTGTACGGACCCTTGTAGGCCGAGCTTCCGTCGGCGTCGGAGGGGATGTCGAGGAACTGGATCGCGTAGGTGGGACCGCCCACGATCACGTCGTCAGCGAACACACGTGAGACGCCGTATGCGACGTCCTTACATGCGATGGGCGAACCATCCTGGAAGGTGAGCCCGTCCTTCAAGGTCCAAGTCCAGGTCTTTCCACCGTCGGAGGCTGTACCGGTGTCGGTAGCCATATCGGGAACGACGCTCGTGCCCTCCTTGGCGTCAGGCGAGAACTTGTAGGCATTCAGGGTGCGGAACAAGGTGCTGTTGAAGAAGGCCAAGTCCTCACCGGTGTAGGACACCTGGGGGTCGAGGGTCTGGAACTGGTCGGCATTCGTCAGGTAATAGATCGTTCCACCCTTCTTCGCCACCGGTCCTGCGGTTGGTGCCCCACTCGTTCCCGGATCTGCGGAAGAGCCGCCACACGCTGCAAGCAGAAGCGCGCCAGCAGCGGCTACCGCCACCAGGCCAATTCGAGTTCTCGTCTTTCCCATATCGCCCTCCACAGGGTCCGTCACTGAACTTGCCTACGGCCTAACACCTTGCCTACGGCCTAACACCTTGCCTTCGGCCTAACACCTTGCCTTCGGCCTAACACCTTGCCTTCTGCCTAACACCTTGCCTTCTGCCTAACACGTTCCCGAACCGGCCTTAGTGAACCGAATCGGACGAAATGGTGCGGCTTGGGTGCCGCCGCTAGTTCCTACCCGCCCGGGGATCGAGCGCATCGCGCACAGAATCGCCAAGAAGGTTGATTGCAACCACCAAGATCGCCAGCACGGTACCCGGGATGAACAGGTACGAGGGCTCAAGGAGGAAGTACGAGAGCGAGTTTCCGAGCATGGACCCAAAGGTCGTTTCGGGCGGCAGGATTCCGATGCCAAAGAATGACAACCCAGCCTCAGCGGCGATGTATCCAGGCAGCAGGTTGGTCGCGTAAACGAGCAGCGGAGCCCAGAGGTTGGGCAGGATCTCCTTGAACAGGATCCGAGTCGTGCTCGACCCCATTGCCACTGCCGATTCGACGAACTCACGCTCCCGCAGGCTGAGCACCTGGCCACGGACGATCCTGGCGAGGTAGGGCCAGCCGAAAACGGCCAACACCAAGATGATCGCCAACACACGAGCGGCGTTGCCTTCAAGCCCGATCTGGCTGAACCGATCATCAAGTACCGGGATCAGCGCGAGCAGCAGCAAGATCGACGGGAACGACAGCATGACGTCGATGATGCGCCCGATGAACGCGTCAGTGCGCCCGCCCAGGTAGCCGCTGATGATGCCCACGACCGTCCCGATGGCGACGGCCGCGACTGTGGCGGCGAAGGCAATCAGGAGCGAGATACGCAGACCGTTGACTAGCTGGGCGAAGATGTCGCGCCCAGTGCCCCATTCGACACCCAGCGGGTGCTGCCGGCTGGCGCCTGCCCACGGGCCATAAGGCTGGCCAGCGTTATCGCTGATCGCCGATGAATCCGGTGTGTAGGGATCAACGCCCACTAGGTGGTTAATCAGTGGCGCAAAGATGGCCAGCACGATGAAAAAGCCCATGATCCACACGCACAGCATGGCGGTGCGATCTCGACGCAAGCGTCCCCAGGTGATCTGCCACAGCGAACGCCCAGCGACCTCGACCGTCTTCTCGGTGAGGTCGACATCGTCCCCGATGGGGGCGTCGGTGGCAGTCAGGCTCAAGGGGGGTCCGTCCTAGATACACGTCTCGTCAGGTGTTACACCGCAGGTCGCACCCTATTGGAAGATGCGGCCACAAAGAAGAAGTAGCGGGCACCACATTCTGAGCAAGTTGCTCAGGCTGAGCGAGGTGACCGGCCTACCCCTCCCATGCGCGGTAGGTAGCAGCAAGTAGAGGATCGCCCACGGCGAGCCATTGCGCGAGGGGCGAACGCAGACGTGATGCGATCGTGACGCGATTGACAGGCCAGCTGAAACTAGTTGGACTTCTTCGCGCGCGATGCTGCTCTACCTCGGAGGGTCTGGTCCAGAATGGTCTTGCGGATGCGCACAGTGGCAGGCGTGACCTCCATGCACTCGTCCTCGCGGCAGAACTCCAGAGCTTGCTCCATCGACATCTGCTTGTGCGGGATCAGTGGAACGAGCACATCGCTCGACGACTGACGCATGTTGGTGAGCTTCTTCTCCTTGGTGGGGTTCACATCCATGTCGTCGGCCCGCGAGTTCTCGCCGACGATCATGCCTTCGTACACCTCGGTGCCGGGGCCGACGAACAGAGTGCCGCGCTCCTGGAGGTTGGACAGCGCAAATCCGGTCGTGGGGCCGCGGCGGTCGGCCACAAGCGAACCCGTGGGCCGCGTGCGAAGTTCGCCATGCCACACCTCGTACTTATGGAAGACGTGGTGCAGCAGACCCGTGCCGCGTGTCTCGGTGAGGAACTCGGTGCGGAAGCCGATAAGTCCACGGGCTGGCACGACGTACTCCATGCGAACCCAGCCGGTGCCGTGATTGACCATCTGTTCCATCCGGCCCTTGCGCAGCGCCATCAGTTGAGTGACCACGCCAAGGTAATCCTCGGGAATGTCAACGGTGAGGTGCTCCATGGGCTCATGCAGCTTGCCGTCGATGATCCGCGTAACAACCTGCGGCTTGCCAACCGTGAGTTCGAAACCTTCACGGCGCATGATCTCGACCAGGATCGCCAGCTGCAGCTCACCACGGCCCTGGACCTCCCAGGTGTCGGGACGCTCGGTCGGCAGCATGCGGATGGAGACGTTGCCGACGAGTTCGGCTTCGAGCCTGTTCTTGACCAGGCGAGCTGTGAGCTTCTTCCCGCTCTGACCGGCCAACGGCGAGGTGTTGATACCGATGGTCATCGAGATGGACGGCTCATCGACTGTGATCAGGGGCAGCGGACGAGGATCCTCAGGATCTGCCAAGGTCTCGCCGAGCGTGATCTCTTCGATGCCGGCGATAGCCACGATCTCGCCGGGGCCAGCCGACTCAGCGGGCACGCGCTCGAGGGCCTGCGTGATGAGGAGCTCAGCGACCTTTGCCCGCTCGATCGTGCCGTCCTGGCGACACCAGGCCACCGTTTGACCCTTACGGATCGTGCCGGAGTGAATCCGGCACAACGCGAGCCGGCCCAGGTAGGGCGACGAGTCGAGGTTGGTGACGTGAGCCTGCAACGGCATGTCGGGGTCATAGGACGGTGCCGGCACGGTACGCAAGATCGTCTCGAACAACGGGATCAGGTCTTCGGCGTCGGGCATGCCACCGTCTTGCGGGCGGTTGAGCGATGCTCGACCCGCCTTTGCCGACGCATACACGACCGGGAAGTCAATCTGGGTTGCTGTGGCATCGAGGTCAAAGAAGAGTTCGTACGTCTCGTCGACAACCTCAGCGATCCGAGCATCCGGGCGGTCGACCTTGTTGACCACGAGGATGACGGGCAGGTTCTTCTGCAACGCCTTGCGAAGCACGAACCGGGTCTGCGGCAGGGGGCCCTCGCTGGCGTCGACCAGAAGGAGCACTGCATCGACCATCTCAAGCCCGCGCTCAACCTCGCCACCGAAATCAGCGTGACCGGGAGTGTCGATGATGTTAATCAGGACGCCACCCTCGGGCGCGCCTGGCCCGGTGTAGCGAACGGTGGTGTTCTTGGCGAGGATCGTGATCCCCTTCTCACGCTCAAGATCCATCGAGTCCATGACGCGCTCTTTGACTGAGCCTTCGTCGGCCTGGTGCGCAGTGAATGCGCCCGACTGCCAGAGCATCGCATCGACCAGAGTGGTCTTACCGTGGTCGACGTGCGCGATGATGGCGACATTGCGCAGGTCGGAACGTTCAACGCGGGCAGACATGAAAAACCTCTGGTTAGAGAACGGGGATTAGCCTCCATCCTAGGGGGCTAATTGCGCTCCGGCTCCCGCGTGACAGCGCTGGGGCCCGTGTGCAAGGTCACCCGACTGTCGTGATGACCTCAAAACCAGCATCGGTGGCCATGATGCTGACCCGCACCTCGCCCAATTCGCCAAGGGCGCTGACGTGCGTTCCGCCACAAGGAATCACGGCTGGGCCACCAGCAACAGCGCAGATCCAGGTTCTCTTCGCCGCAAGGGTGGGATCACCCCCGGTGTCTATCCAACTCGCCGCGCCTTGCGCCACCCAGGCCGTGAGCAGCGCATTTACTTGATCGGTGACCCCTGTGAGGTCAGCCAGAAACGACTCGGAATCGAAGCCAGCCTTTCGCAAGGACTTACCGCAGCGGTAGCTGTCAGAGGCGCCATTTGGGCGGATCCGCGACTCGAGAATGGCGATCTGGTCGAGAAAGGGAAAGCCACGCGAATCTCGGCGGGGTGGTTCCTTCGACCAAAAGCCCGCCGTAGCTTGGTTCAGGGCGAGCGCCGCAAGATGGCAGGCGCTATGTCCACGCGAGAGCGCGTTCCGGCTCCCCCCATCCACCACAAGTTCGACCCCCTCACCTAGCGACACCGAGCTACCGGCAGGTAGTACGTGCGCTACCGCCCAGGTGCGAGTCGGATCGCCGCGGCGCACCGCGATGTCCGCGCCCACCTGGACGAGCCCCCCATCGTCGATCGTGGCGGTCAGTGAATCGAGCACCCGGCGACCACCGAGCAGACCGATGTCACCGGGCTGATCCGGCCAGCCATGATCGAGGGGATGGAAGGGCGTGCGGTCGACGATCACGCCAAGACGGCCGTCATCCAGCGGTCCAACCCAACGCACGGTGCCGGATCCAAGCACTGCACCAGCCGGGAAATCCACCCACGTGTCGATGCGTTGCATTGCGGCTCTTGCGGGTTCGACATCGGCGTCAAGCCAGCTGACGCTCGAAACTTCATGCGGGGCAAGCCATTGCAGCTCATCATGATCCACGCCCGGCGCGGGTGATCCCTCCCGCAGACGTACCCGATAGACGCGCAGCACGAACAACCCGTCGAGTGGCCAATCACCCTCGAGTGGCCCGGGTATCTGGCCAACCACATCGACATCGACTGCGAGTTCTTCGCGCAGTTCGCGAATGAGCGCCTGAGTCGGGTCCTCACCGGGCTCGACCTTGCCGCCGGGGAGTTCCCACCGCCCGGCAATCGCAGCCGGACGAGTGCGCCGCGCCGCCAGCAAGCGACCGCGGTGCTCGATCGCGGCCGCCACCACAACTCTCTGCCCATGCCCATGCCCAGGCCCGTCCGCCGTGACCTGGGTCGGTGTCGTCATGGGCGGAGCCTGCCAGACAGGTGCCCGAAGTGCGTGCGCGTACCAAAGACTCGGCGGTCACGGCCCCCCGATTCGCTCGGCCAAACGAGGTACAAGAGTTCCGCGTTCGCTCAAGCGCGGCTCTAACAACGCATTCCGATAGTGCCTTACTCAAGGTCGAAACAGACCCTGAGACAGGAGCGACGGAAGTGTTCGGCGGGGCGAGGGGCCCCATTCGTCGCGAGGGAGGCTTTGCCATGTTGTCGCTATTCACCGCAACCAAGCACTCGAAGCGCTCAGCCGCGATCGGGGCGATCGTCGCGATCGCACTGGGTGCGAGCACGGTGATTGTCGCTGCCCCGGCTATGGCAGTGGCAAACGACGGGTCGGTCACCGTCACTTCGGCCACGCCCGTTGCTGCTCCAACATCGACCATCACGCTGACGATCAAGGTGCACTGTCCCGACAAGGGCGCCGACTCGAATAATGCGCAAAGCCTCACGGCTGACATCACCAGTTCCAGCGGCGCAGGCGCTTCCGGCATCGACGTTGAAGGCACGGGAGTCGCGACACCACCTAATGACTGGACCCTCACCGCTGACGTCAACACACCAGACACCCTGGGCCCAGTCGACTACACGGTCACTGTGTCAGGTCGCCTCTGCGTCAACACCCCGAAGTCCGCCACGGTCACTGTGCTGGTCGCTGGCCTTCCGGACGCACCCTCGAACCTGGCGGCAGACGTCACCGGTGACTCGACTGCAACAGTGTCATTCACGCCTCCGGCCGATAACGGATCCGCGATCACGGTCTACGAGTGGACCATCGACGGTGGCCAGACGGTGGCCTCAGCCGGCGCCACCTCTCCTATAGTCATCACTGGCCTACCCAACGGCATCGCCTCGCCACTGCAACTTCGCGCGGTCAACGGCGCCGGACCCGGCGCCTGGTCGGCCCCGATCAACGTAACTCCCGTTGGAGTACCCGAGCCAGTCACGAATCTGACCGCGATCGCAAACGATCGCTCGCTCGACGTCTCGTTCAACGCGCCCGTGTCAGATGGCGGTTTCGCGATCACGACCTACGAGTACTCGATCGACGGCGGCGCACAATTCACCTCGTGGGCAAGCACACTCACCGCGCAAACGATTTCCGGGCTGACCAACGGCACGTCATATGCGGTGGTCGTACGTGCGCGTAACTCGCAAGGTGGAGGGAAGCTGTCCGCCACCGTCAACGCCACTCCGGTGGGCGTGCCCGACTCCCCGACCAATGTGCAGGCCGTTGCCGGCGACAAGTCCGTGACTGTCTCGTTCACCCCGCCCGCATCCAACGGCGGCTTGCCGATCACCGAGTACCGGTACTCCACTGACGGCATCAACTTCGTCAAAGCCGCACAGTCGAGTAGCCCGATCACCATTACCACCGACAGCGCCGACGGCGTCAGCCCCCTTGTAAACCTGACCACGTACACGGTGCAGATCGTCGCGGTGAATGCCCTCGGACCAAGCGCGCCGTCAACCGCAGTGCCTGCTACCCCCGGTACGACCGTTCCCGATGCTCCCATCGTCACCGCTGTCCTACACGGCGACTCAGTGCTCGGGGCGATGTTCACGGTGGGCTCTGCCGGCGGGCTACCGATCACCGACCTCCAGTACCGCATCGGTCTCGCCGGGCTGCCCACCTCAACCGTCCTAGTCGACGGCATCGCCGTAATCAACGGCCTCACCAACGGGACCTCATACGACGTCTACCTCCGAGTCGGCAACGCGAACGGCTACTCGGCATGGTCAAACGTCGGCACCGGTACGCCCAGCACCACCGCAGGCCCACCCACCATCACCTCGATCGCGGGAGCAGACGCGGCCCTGGTCGTCTCATTCACTGCGCCCGCCGATAACGGCAGCGCGTCGATCAGCGACTACGAATACTCGACCGATGCAGGTGCCACCTGGCTCACGACTGGGACGACCGCGAGCCCGATCACGATCTCTAACGCAAGTGATGGTTCTGGCGCACTATCGAACAGCCAGACCTACCAAGTCCTGCTGCGGGCGGTCAACCTCAATGGCTCAGGCTTACCTTCCAACCAGGTCGCAGCCACCCCACTTGAGGCGACTACGACCAGCATTGTGTGCGCAGCCGCGACCTACACCGGATCGGCGCTCACACCATGCACCGTGACGGTGAGCGCTGTCACTGGGCTGACCTTGCACCCGACTGCCAGCTACTCCAACAACACTGCGGCCGGAACGGCAACCGCTAGTTACACCTACCCAGGCGATAGCACTCACCTCGGCTCGACGGCCACTGTCACATTCACGATCGCCAAGGCCAGTTCGACCAGCACCGTCACCTGCAACCCGAGCACGATCACCTACACCGGCTCAGCTTTCACCCCCTGCTCTGTCTCGGTCACAGGCGCGGGCGGCCTCAACACCACCGGCACCGTCGTCTACTCCAACAACACCAGCGCCGGAACTGCCACGGCCAGTTACGACTATCCAGGCGACTCCAACCACAACGTGTCGACGGGATCGACTACCTTCACGATTGCCCAGGCAGCGGTCACCGTGACTGCCTCGACGTCGTCGATCACCTACCCATCCGCTGCGCCGACGGTGACGTTCACGACGAACCCCGCACTGACCAGTGGGGACTGGACGACCCTGCCCACTTGCGACGTGTATGCGTCGGGCGACACCGGGTTTGCAACACCGCTGTCGGGCACCCAGAACGCTGGCACGTACGCCACGCATTGCTCCGGTGGAGTGTCAGTCAACTACGCCGCGACCTATACCAACGGCACCTTGACGATCACCAAAGCCAACGCGACCGTCATCGCCGACACCACTTCAATCACCTACGGCACAGACGTGCCCGCCGCGACCTTCACCACTAGCCCGAGCCCGATCACGTGGACCGCGCAGCCCACATGCGCGACGTACTCGACCAGTGACACGTTCTTCGTGACACCGCTGACCGGCCTACACAGCGCGGGCACCTACATCACACACTGCACGGGTGGCACCTCGGTGAACTACGCGCCCACCGCCTACACCAACGGCGTGCTCACCATCAGCCAAGCCAACGCGACCGTCATCGCAGCTTCCCCCTCCATCACTTACGGCGCTTCGGTTCCAGCAGTGTCCTTCACCACCAACCCGACCCCGATCACCTGGACCACTAATCCCACCTGTGCGACCTACTCCACTAGCGACACCGGCTTTACCTCTGCATTGACCGGCGTGCACAGCGTCGGTACTTACGTCACGCACTGCACTGGCGGTGCCTCGGTGAACTACGCGCCGACCACCTACACCGACGGCGTGCTCACAATCAGCCAAGCCAACGCGACCGTCATCGCAGCTTCACCTTCGATCACTTACGGCACTTCGGTTCCCGCAGTGTCCTTCACGACGAGCCCGACCCCAATCACCTGGATCACCGACCCAACCTGCTCGGTCTACACGACCGCCGACACCAGCTTTTCCTCAGCGTTGGCCGGCGTCCAAGACGCCGGCACCTACCTCACGCACTGCACGGGCGGCACCTCGGTGAACTACACGCCCACCACCTACACCAACGGCGTGCTCACGATCACCAAAGCCAACGCGACCGTCATCGCAGCTAGCCCCTCCATCAACTACGGCTTCGCCGTGCCGGCCGTCACATTCACGACCAGCCCGACACCGATCACCTGGACGACCAACCCAACGTGTGGCGTCTACGCCACCACCGACACCGGCTTCGTCACCCGCCTGACCGGCGTGCAGAACGCCGGCACCTACGTCACGCACTGTTCCGGCGGAGTCTCGGCCAACTACACGCCCACCGCCTACACCAGCGGCTCGCTCACGATCAACAAGGCGAACGTGACCGTCACCGCGTCAAGCCCAGCCTCGATCACCTACGGCTCAGTCGTCCCATCCTTCAGCTTTGGAACGATCCTGACCGGCGGCCCCGGGACGCTTATCACTGGAATCGCCTGGACGCCCGCGCCTGTCTGCGGTGTCTACGCAACCAGTGACACCGGCTACGCAACCCGCCTCGCCGGCGTGCAGAACGCCGGCTCGTACGTCACGCACTGCTCGGGTGGCACCTCGGCGAACTACGCGCCCAACACCTACGTCGACGGCACGTTCACCATCAACAAGGCGCCTGCCACAGTGACTGCAACTCCCGCATCAAGCAGTTACGACGTGGGCGTCCCTAGCTTGACGTTCACCTCGAGCCCGACCCCGATCAGCTGGATCACCCCACCCACCTGCAGTGCCTACGCCACCGCGGATTCCGGCTTCACCACCCCACTCATCGGAGTGCAGGATGTCGGTTCCTACGCGACGCAGTGCTCAGGCGGCGTGTCAGTGAACTACGCGCCCAATGCATACGGGCCTGCCACCCTCACGATCACCAAAGCCAACGCAACGGTCATCGCGTCTAGCCCCGTATCGATCGATTACGGTTTCGCCGCGCCGGCCGTGACGTTCACGACCAGCCCGACCCCGATCACGTGGACGACCGAACCCACTTGTGGGGTGTACTCGACCAGCGACACCGGCTTTGCCAACCGCCTGACCGGCGTGCAGAACGCCGGCACCTACGTCACGCACTGTTCCGGCGGAGTCTCGGCCAACTACAGCGCGGCGTCCTTCACGAGCGGCTCGCTCACGATCAACAAGGCGAACGTGACCATCACCGCGTCAAGCCCAGCCTCGATCACCTTCGGTGCGAACGTCTCATCCGTGAGCTATGGAACGAGCCCATCCCCCATCACGTGGACGTCCCCGCCTGCCTGCGGTGTCTACGCGACCACCGACACCGGCTACGTAACCCGCCTCACCGGCGCCCAGAACGCTGGCGCCTACGTCACGCACTGCTCGGGTGGCACCTCGGTGAACTACGCGCCCAATAACTACATCGATGGCAGGTTCACCATCAACACGGCGCTTGCCACGGTTTCCGCAACCGCCGCGTCGGTCGCTTACGGCACTTCGGTTCCGTCAGTGTCCTTCACGACGGTCCCCACGCCGATCGTTTGGGATACCACACCCACATGCGCGGTTTACGCAAGCAGCGACACCGGTTACGCCACTGCACTCACCGGAGTCCAAGACGCTGGCTCATACGTCGCGCACTGCGCGGGCGCTGCATCGAGCAACTTCATCAGCCCCTCCTACGTTGACAGCAACTTCACCGTCACGAAGGCCGCTGCAACGGTTAACGCGTCGAGCCCCTCAACCGTCATCCACGGGGTCGATGTTTCGTCGGTGACCTTCACGACCAGCCCAAGCCCGATCGCATGGGAAACCGAGCCCACATGCGCGGTCTATGCGAGCACCGACACTCGCTTCGCAAGCCCGCTCAGCGGAGTCCAGGATGCGGGCACGTACGTCACGCACTGCTCGGGGGGCGTCTCGTTGAACTACGCACCCAACTCCTACATCGCCGGGTCATTCACCATCGGTAAGGACAGCGTCGAGGTCACCGCAACGAGCCCAGCCGACACCATCTTCGGCGCAACCCTGCCGACAGTGTCGACCACCACGAACCCGACTCCGATCACCTGGACCGCCGCGCCAACCTGCGGCATCTACGCGACCACCGACACCGGCTACACAACGCGATTGACTGGAGTGCAGCCTGCCGGCTCGTACGTCACGCACTGCTCAGCTGGCGTGTCGGTGAACTACGCGCCCAGCGCCTACGTTGACGGTGCGCTGAACATCGTCAAGGCGCCATCCGTTTCAACGATCACCTGCCCGACCACGGCACTGATCGCCACCGGATCAGCACTCGCACCGTGTTCAGTGACCATCACCGGCGCTGGTGGCCTCAGCACCACAGGCACGGTCGTCTACGCAAACAACACCAGCGCCGGCACCGCAACCGCGGACTACACCTACGCGGGTGACGTTAACCACGACGGCTCCACAGCAGCCCAGGTGAGCTTCACCATCGTCAAAGTGTCGACGGTCACTCGTCCGACAGAGCCGACGATGAAGACCAGCATCGCGTCACGCTCAGCCTTGAAACTGCTCACAACCGTTGGCTCACCGGCTGCCTCTCTGGCAACCACCACCCCGGCGGTCTGTGTGGTCAAGGGCAGCTACGTCTACTTCCTGGTCGCCGGCACCTGCAAGGTCACGGTGAAGCAGGGCGGCTTGGTATGGAAGAGCTACCAGACGACGGTGAATCCGAAGACCGTCCGGTCAACACCGACCACGGCTCAGAAGATCACCTCGGTCTTGTTCGCCAAGGGTTCATCGACCCTGTCGGCCGCGGCGAAGAAGCAGCTCACTGCCTTGGTGACAAAGTTCAAGGCAGCAAAGGTCGTCTTCGTCTACGGCTTCGTCGCAGGCACAGTGTCTTCCGGGACCACGGCTCAGAAGTCACTGTCACTAGCACGGGCGAATGCAGTCGCCCGGTACCTGATCAGCAAGGGCGTCACGATCGTGTCGGCTAAGGGCTACGGCCGACAGATCGCGGCGACTCCGGCCAAGCCAACAACAGCGGCAAACGACCGCGCAGACCTCGGTACCGCCTAACCCCCTCCCCCCTCAGGCTGGTGCCGAGCGAAGGGCCCGCAGGATTTCCTGCGGGCCTTTCGTGCGGGCCTTTCGTGCGATCGCCCACAGCGAACCGGGCTCCCATCCGGCGCGCCGAGGTGTCACAGTGGGCACATGCCCCGACAACTTGAACCCGACGAGTTCGCCACTGCCATGACCTCGCTAGACGGGTGGACGGGCGACACGACCATGATTCGCCGGGCGTTCAAGTTCCCCGAGTTTCTGGCTGGGATCCGGGCTGTCTCCCAAATCGCCGACGCCGCCGAGGCGGCCAATCACCACCCCGATATCGATATCCGTTGGCGCACAATCGCTATCGGCCTCACCACCCACGATGCGGGTGGCGTGAGCCAGTTCGATATCGAACTCGCGCATCAGATCAATGAGATCGCGAGTGCCGAAGGCGCCAGCTAATTGATTTCGTGGCCGCGATCACGGCAGGGACGCTGCTCCATAGCCGAGTTACGTCGATCTCGACTCCGGCATCGCCCATCTCCCGGCCCCGAAGCCATCTCACGATGCGGACTCGACGCCCCTTCTGGGCTGATCTTCCGCTCTTACTGTGGCCGCAGGTGCTCATGTGGCGCTAGCCTGCGCGGCACGGGGTTTTCTGCGGCGGGCTGCGCCAGTTCGCAACGATGGAAAGGAACACTTTCGATGGCCGAGTTTCGCCAGCACAAGTTCACGCTCGACGAGAGCGAGATGCCCACCAGGTGGTACAACCTGGTTCCAGATCTACCCTCTCCCCCGCCGCCCGCGCTGCACCCCGGCACCCTTCAGCCAGCTGGGCCCGAAGACTTCGCACCGCTGTTCCCCATGGACTTGATCCTGCAGGAAGTCAGCCAGGAGCGGTACATCGAAATCCCCGGCCCCGTCCTCGACGTGTACCGCCAGTGGCGCCCATCACCGCTGTTCCGCGCACATCGTCTAGAGGAAGCGCTTGGCACCACAGCGCGCATCTACTACAAGTACGAGGGCGTATCGCCCGCTGGATCACACAAGCCCAACACCGCTGTGCCCCAGGCGTACTACAACAAGTTGGCGGGCGTGAAGAAGCTCACCACAGAGACCGGCGCAGGCCAGTGGGGCACCGCGTTGGCCTTCGCGTGCTCGCTCTTTGACCTCGAGTGTGAGATTTGGCAGGTCGGCTCGTCCTACGACAGCAAGCCCTACCGTCGCCTCATGATGGAGGTATTCGGTGGGATCGTTCACCGGTCACCATCCGAACTCACCGAGGCCGGGCGTCGGCTCGGAGCAGACCCTGCCAACTGGACCGGCTCGCTTGGTATCGCGATCTCTGAGGCTGTCGAGGTCGCGGCGACCAACCCCGATGTGCGCTACGCGTTGGGCAGCGTGCTCAACCACGTGCTCATGCACCAGACCATCATCGGCGAAGAGGCAATCCTGCAGATGGCCAAGGCTGGCGACACCCCCACGCACATCGTGGGCTGCACCGGCGGTGGCTCGAACTTCGCAGGCCTGACCTTCCCGTTCCTACGCGAGAAGTTGGCCGGGAACATCTCACCCAAGTTCATCGCCGCCGAGCCGGCATCGTGCCCGTCGCTGACCCATGGCGTTTACGCCTACGACTTCGGCGACACCGCAGGAATGACCCCGCTCATGAAGATGCACACGCTCGGACATGACTTCATCCCCGACCCGATTCACGCTGGTGGACTCCGCTACCACGGCATGGCGCCGCTGGTCTCGCACATCTACGAGCTGGGCATGATTGAGGCCCAAGCGATTCCGCAGACCGAATGTTTCGAGGCGGCCGTGCTCTTCGCACGCACCGAGGGCATCGTCCCGGCACCCGAGCCCACACACGCACTCGCAGTTGCCATCCGCGAGGCGAGGAAGGCCACCGAGACTGGCGAAGAGACCGTCATCCTCACCGCACTGTGTGGGCATGGCCACTTCGACCTGGCCGCGTACGACGACTACCTGAACGGACGCATGACCGACGAGGTCACCAGCGAAGAGCGGTTCGCCGCGGCCCTTGCGACCATCCCGCCGGTCCCGGTCGGCTAGTCACAAAACACGAACACGACCTGCGACTAGGGGCTCGGTACCGCAACAGCGGCGCCGGGCCTCTCGTCCGTAGGTGCCGGTTCCGGCTTGACCGCTCGAGACACTGCGAAGTTCTCAGTCGCATCTAGATTTTCATGACCGTGGCCCGATTGGCGGCCAAGATCTGGACTCGCCTGCCTACCGGTGGCCTAGTCTTGCCCCATGTCCAATGACAATTCTTCCTTCGCGGCATTAACGCCCCTCCCCACACCAGTTGAGCGACTCCGCGAGCAAGTGCTCGATGGACGCGGACGGTTCGCGGTTCTCGGAGCTCTCCTGACCATCTGGATCATGGACACCGTGCTTTCCCGCCACCTCGTCGACAGTGGCGCAGTGGCTAACAACGTCGAGTTACTTGACCGGCTCGAATGGATCGGAACTTCGATCTTCGTCGTCACCTCGATCACCTTGGTCATCGCGCTCTACCAGAAGAACATGCGAAGGCTGGTGCAGGTGGCCGCCATCTATCTCATGTACGCGATTGTGCAGGTCGTAGTCAACGTGATCTCGATGCTCACAACGGCCGACACACACCACGGCGGCGGCCTCAGCACACTGTGGGATGTCGCGTTCGTCTACGCGATGAGCGTGATCGTCTTCATGTTCGTCTACGTCTTCCTTGATCTCACCACCCCCGGCGGCGCCTTCGTCTGGCCAGCTCGCGATGGTGAAGAAGCGCCGACCCCCAATCTGCTCGATTACCTGTTCATCTCGATGAACGTGAACTCCACATATGGGCCAACGTCGGAAGCGATCATGTCTCGTCCCGGCAAACTGATCATGGGCCTGCAGGTGATACTCGCAATCAGCATGCTCACGGTCTTGATTTCGCGCGCGGTGGCAGCGACTAACTAACAGACCCAGCCCGCTCCTGGCTGATGCGCGGTGTCCACACTCCTCGAGTCAACTGATCTCTAGTACCAACCAGCTGAAGGGCTTTGGTGCGAAGCGATTTCAGCCGAGGAAAGCCTGTAGTGAATCGAAGTAGGTCTCCATGCCCGCCTTGGCTCGATCGGGCTCACCTTCGGGAAGTTCACCGAACTGCGCGAACTTGACCCACGTGTGCTGGCCGCGATCGACGAATTCGACTACCACGACGTGACTCGGGGCCGCGACGTCGCGCGCAGCGAATTCCTGCTCCGACATCGTGAAACTCATCGTGTGCTCGAGCGCGGTCAACGGTTCGATCCGCGTGTACCGACCGAAGAAGTAAGCCACAAAACCATGCGCGGCAACGTCAACGGCCGCCGTCCAAGCGCCACCGACTTCGATCTCGGAGACCACCGATCCAGGCACGACCGCGAGCTCTGTCGGGCAGTACCACTGCTCGAGTGCGGCCGCATCGGTCCACGCGTACCAGAGCCGGTCGACTGGGTGCGCGAACTCGCGCTCAACCACGTATAGCAGATCCGCGCCCATCAGTACCTCCAGCAATCAGCGTCCGGCTAGTCCGAACTTGGCCGCTCATGTTACCTGGGACCCGCGTCCAGGCAGGGTCTAGTGCGGAAGGTCAGACTCGGCCGTCACCCGCGGTCGAGGGGTGACCAGAGAGCGTGACCCCGCGGAGAGCGCGGTCGAGATGCGCCGTACCAACAGCGACCAGAGCCGCGCCCAGGAGCGAAAACGCGGCACAGACGGCGAACCCGGCGCGAGATCCGTGCGCGTCGATCAGTGGCCCGGCCAGCGAAGTCCCGGCCGCGAACCCCACGGTCAATCCGGAGATGACGATGGTGAGCCCCTCAGTGAGACGACTAGCTGGAACCAGTCGCTCGGTAAGTGCCATGCCGGTGATCATCGACGGTGCGACGGCCAACCCCGCCAAGAAACTGAGCGCGCCGAGCAGCACCGGGGATGTGACGAATGGGAAGGGCAGCGCGATGAACCCCATCGCAATAACTGCGATCCGGAACTGGTGCGAGAGGCTACGAGACGAGTGCCGAGTGCCCACGATGAGCCCAGCCAGGGCAGAGCCGGTGGCGTAGCAGGCCAGCAGGACGCCGGTCCAGACCCGGATGTCGCGCTCGGCGGCGAAGGCGATCGTCGACACCTCCGATGCTCCGAATAACCCACCGGCTAGGAAAAAGACGGCGAACACAAGGGGCACACCCGTATATCGGATCGCGGCCTTGCCCTCGTGGTGCCCAACACCGGCGGGCTCGGGCTCAGTGGCGCGTTGAGGTACGAGGAGCAGCGTCCCGATGGCCAGCAGGGCGATGCTTGCGCCGATCGCACCCCAGGCGATCCACGACACGGCCAACACAGTGGCAAGGATCGGACCAATGAGGAACACGAACTCGTCGACGACCGACTCGAACGCGAACGCGGTGCGCACGTCATCGGCATCGGAGAGCACGAACGCCCACCGCGCCCTGATCAGTGAGCCCACATTGGGGACGAACGCCTCGCCCAGCGCAAACGAGACGAACCAGGTCCACACCGGCGCACCCGAAAGCACCAGGACGAGAAAGGTGATCTGGAACGCGAGCGCGATCACCACAACGACTGGGAGCACCCGATGCTGGGTCAAACGATCGATGTATCGGGACACGAACGGGCCGACACACGCGTTCGTGACCGCACCTACCGCTGCGATGGTGCCTGCGACGGCGTAGGGCTCACCTCGTAGCGTGAGGAACAGCACCACCCCGAGCCCCAGCATCGACAACGGGAGGCGTTGGATGAACCCGGCCGAACTGAAGCGGAACGTGCCGGGACGCCGGAGCAACGAGAGATAAGGCGTCAGCACATCGCTAACGTACCCGGGATCTGCGAAAGCGTGTCTAGCGCTACTCCCCTTGCCACAATCGCGCCGACGTACTCGCTGGTATCAGGGCCGCTGCTCGGCGCGGTACACGGCGACAACCGCGTTCGCGTGACCGTGCCCCATGCCGTGTTGCTCCTTCAGGAACGTGACCTGCTCCATGTGTCTCGCGTCCTTGATCGTGTCGAGCTGCGCCATCCAGTACGAGATGGGCTGCCCGTATCTCTTCTCGATAGAAGGGAAGTACGACTGCGGACCTTTCATCTGTTCTGCCACGACCTACTCCTCACTGTTGTGGCGCACGTCTGGCATCAGACGTTTGCGGCCGAACTCCATGATGAAGCAGAAACGCACGTGTAACGCCCGACCGCGTTCGGTCGGGGCAACCACGACGATCGCTCGTAACTCCGGACCTGGCTCGCTGGCGTCGATAACTCGCGTGAGCGCATCAGCCAACAAGACGTCGCCGCGGAACTGACCGTACAGGGAACGTTCACACGCAAGCTTGCCGAGTTTGGGCGGCTAGCACTGGATCCGGAGCCCACCGACCTGCCAGGGTCGCTACTCGTTTTTACCGGGACGAGCAGCCGCGGCGATGTCTCAACCACGATCAGTTCCGAGCCGATGCCCTGACTCGGCCGCCGCCTCAAGCTGCGCTCCCCGACCGGGGAGCGCAGCGAGGACCGCATGCGGTGGCTAGGCCACCGCGAGGGCAGTGCGTCAGACAGCTGCAGGGGCAGAGGCCTGCTTGCTGGCCGGCTCGCCCTCGAACTCGACAGCAGCGAAGGTCGGGTCATCATCGGCGCTCTTCATGCGGGCGATCTTGTAGATCACCAAACCATAGAGACACTTGGCGAGCACGTCCGCAACCGAGTAGCCGACCTGTCGTCCCACGAAGGCATCGGATCCGTCAAGCCCGAAAACCGGAAAGAGGAACGAGATCGGGTAGACACCCCATGTCGCAATGAGGAGCAGGCGAAGGCGTCCAACAGTTGCTGAGACCTCAGGTGACTGGCGGTCCAAGGACTTCGTGAGTTGTACGAACAGCACGTAGAGGATGAACAGGAACGGGATGGTCGAGAGGGCGCCCCAGATCATCTTGGGCGCGGTGTCGACGGCGATCTCACCCGGGTAGCCCAGGACGATCATCAGCGCCGAGGCCGGGATCAACTTGGTGAGCAGGGAGGCTCGCGTCGCCTTGGGGAGGGCCAACACCGCGACCGTCTCAAGGAGCAGGAGGGGCACAGTCAGCAACCAGTCAACGTAGCGGTAAGCCTCGTTGAACCCCATCGGGGACAAGGCATACGAGCCACCAATCGCGGTGGGGAGGTACGCGTCGTTGAAGGAATTGAAGATGCGGATGTAGTGATAGGCCGCGATGCCGCACACCATGGCCGAGATGACAAGCGCCTGGCGATAGCGAGGAAGGACGCGACCCTGCGAGACGAGCAAGAAGATCGCGGTGAACAGCATGGACGCGAGGGCGAAGGAGAAGACGTTATAGACAGTCTGATATTGCCCATTCGTCAGCGAAGTTATCGCGGTCGACATTGTGCCTCCAGGAGGCCTCGAAATTGAATTTCCCCCGTGTCCAAGAACGGCGGGTCTCGGCGCGGACCGAGACAAACAGAACTTATTGCCGACGAGATAGCCTCGCAAGTTGCACCATATTTGACGCGATTGTCACCACGGGCGTCGTTGAGCGAGCAGAGGTGTGCCTACTTCACTGGTTCCCTCACGCGGCGCGCACGACCCGGCTCGTCCGTGGTCGGCATACATGCCGTGGCAAGCCTGACCGGTCAACGTGAAGCATGGATTCTTCCTGACTGTGCCGGCTATTCGGTGCACCGGTTAACTGGTGCACCAGGACGCAGTCGGCCCATAGTGGGGCAGGGCCCCGGAGGCAGCGCTCTTGGCGTGCGATCCGAGCAAAGACGCCCGTCAGACGTTCAAGCGGAACTCCACCGGGTTGCGTCACGAATAGGCGTCTCGACGATGGCGCACGTCGATCACCCGCACCACGACCACCTCTTCGTGGATCTCGTAGATCACGCGGAACTCGCCACGCCGGGCCGAGTATCGACCGGTCAGGTCATCACGCAAAGCCTTCCCGACACGGCGCGGATCCGCTGCCAGCGGCCCGATGATGAACTCCCAACACGCCGCGGCAACCGTCTCCGGCAGTTCTTCGGACAAGCTTCGCCGCGCGCGTCGGGTCAGCTCGACCCGGAACGCCATTACTTGATGATCCCCTTCGACCGCAGTTCCGCCTCGACCTCATCCAACGGATAGACCCGACCGGCAGCGATGTCTGCGTCGGACTCACGGATGGCGGCCATCGCTTCAGCATCGCTGAGGATGTCGAGGGTCTCCATCAACGAGTCGTAGTCGTCTGCACTGAGCAGAACGGCCGCGCGCCGCCCGTTCTTGGTGACCTCCACCCGCTGATGAGTGCGCTCAGCCTCCTCCACCAGCTTGGACAGATTGGCACGCACCGCGGCCAGCGGAAGGGTCGTCATGTACACAATCATAGCGCATTCCCGAGGGGCCTCGCGGTGCTGGAGAGCCTGCTCCGACGGACGCGTGCAGCAGTAACGTCGTCGGGCCGATGCATAGCCACCACTCGCACGATCACGTCGACTGCGGGGCAGTCAAGCACCCTCGCGTTGGACCGGAACTAGACGTTGAA
>CAIXFH010000159.1 GCA_903918645.1 uncultured Actinomycetes bacterium
ACCAGGATTGCCAGCACCACCAGGCGAAGAGTCGACCGCTCACTCACGGGTGGTGACTCCCCATCTGTCGGTGTCGGTAACTGTCGGTGTCGGTAACTGTCGGTGTCGGTAACTGTCGGTGTCGGTCCTAGCAGGTCCTAACAAGCAGTCGGGCTATGTCAGTGGCGCTGTCACTGGCGCTGTCACTGGCGCTTGATGTGCCAATGACCATAGGTCCGCATCTGACCATGCCAGCGCGAGCCCCGACTGGCAAGCAGCAGGCCGAGCGGCCACGCACGCCAGACCATCCCAAGTTAGGGACGTCAGCGAGGGCCCCGGGGTTCCCTGGGATGAAGTCGATCAACCCGATGGGGCCTTTGAGGCGCTGACACTCACCACCGTCGTAGTTCCCAGGCACAGGATACCTGCAGGTTAAGAGCGGACCGTGTCGTAGCGGGTCGTGGGTGGCGCCACTCGGATCCAGAGCCAGGCCACAGCCGGCACGACGAAGGCAGCCAGCATCATTGAGTAGACGAGTTCGGTGACGACCACTACAGGTACCCGATCCCACGACACATGCGGGTCACCGACGATGCCCGCCACCGCAGCCGATACCAGCACAGAGCCACTGGCCAGGAGTCCGGCGACTCCGACCAGGACCACCGGCGCTCGATCGCGCTTGAACGCAACCAGGCCAGTCACGTAGCCAACAATGACAAGCACGAGAGCAGATACCCCGATCAGGCCGATCGCAGGAGGCGCGAGGTCGATCAGGACGCCAGCGATGAAGCCGATGACTGCACCACGCACCGGCCCGGCCACCGCAGCGATCGCGATCACAGTCACAGCGACTAGATCGGGCACGGCTCCCGGCAAGTTCAAGAACGGCAACACCGTCAACTGCAACAGCAACGCAGTAACGATCAGTGCAACACCGAGCAGTACCCGCAGCCAGCTCACGTCAGGTCACGATGCCTTCGGATTGGGGGTTGCCCCGTCACCAGGTGTGGGGCTGGAGAAAGGTGCCGGTGCCGTGGGTGGAGCGCTCGGAGCGCTCGGAGAAGCAGAGGCTCCAGCAGTTGGAGCCTTCGAGGCTGGCGCCAGGATCGAATCGCGGGGATTGACTCGCGGGCGCTCAGTGATGACCCCAACCACATCCAGATTCGAAACATCGACGAACGGCGCCACCGTGGCCATGCGGTTGAGTTGGCCCGGAGTTCCGGTCACCGCAGTGACCGTCCCGAGCGGGATACCGGGGACAAACGTGCCGCCGCTGGTTCCGTACGACACCAGCCGCTCGCCAACCACAACGGGAGCAAAAGGGTCGAGCAACTGGAACTCCATAGACAACGAATCACCCGTGCCGTTGAGCAACCCGACTTCCATCGTCGATTCGATGCGGGCACCGACAGTCGCGGTGGCATCGACCAGTAACGCGACAGTTGCCGTCGACGAGGTAACCCGGACTACGCGACCCACGAGCCCTTGGCCGTTGATGACGTTCTGATCAATCTTGATGCCGTCGGCAGTACCCGCGTCAATCGTGATCGCCCACGCAAAGCCTTGCGCTGGGCCGAATGCAATCACCTGGGCGGGGACGAACCGGTACTGTCCCTCGCTCGAGACACGCAGCAGGTCATCGAGTTCCTTGGCGCGGTTTCGCGCGTACTCGCTGGTGCGCAACTGGCTGACGAGGTCGTCATTGCGATGTTGGAGGTCAGCGATCTGCGCGTCCTTGGAGCCAAGACTGCCAATCGAGGTGACGAAGTCATGAATCGGCCGCACTACTGCGGCTGCGGCGGACTGGATCGGACCAAAGATGGTCTGCGCGCCGGTTCGCGCGCCTTCACCACCACCGCGGATGCTCAGGACGACCAGGGTCAGCGCAGTCAGCAGAAGCAGACCAAGAATGGTCCGCGTTCTCCTGTCATCACGCATCCGAAGATCCTCCACTGGTCATACGTACGCCCGCGACCAGAGTTCTGGTCGCGGGCGTAAGCGTACGTTGTGATGCGCTCGTGCTGCGCACGTCTAGTGGCGCGGCTCCGAGATCAGCACCTGCTGCAAGGCTTCGAACTCCTCGACGCACTTGCCAGAACCGAGGGCAACGCAGTCAAGCGGGTTATCGGCGATCACGATCGGCATGCCGGTTTCGTGACGAAGCCGCTCATCCAAACCCTTGAGCAGAGCGCCACCACCAGTGAGGACGATGCCGCGGTCCATGATGTCGCCGGACAGCTCTGGCGGCGTACGGTCCAGGGTGGTCTTGACCGCATCGACAATTGCGTTGACCGGCTCGTCGATGGCCCGACGAATCTCTTCAGCTGTCACAACCACGGTACGAGGCAGACCGCTGACGAGGTCACGTCCGCGGATCTCTGCGTGCGGCTCATCGGGGCTCGGGAAAGCCGAGCCGATGGCCATCTTGATCTCCTCGGCGGTGCGCTCGCCGAGCATCAGCGAGTACTCCTTCTTCACGTAGTTGATGATCGAACTGTCGAGTTCGTCACCGCCAACGCGGATGGAAAGGCTCGTGACGATGCCACCGAGCGAGATAACCGCAACCTCGGTAGTGCCACCGCCGATGTCAACAACCATGTTGCCCGTGGGCTCGTGTACGGGGAGGCCAGCGCCGATTGCAGCAGCCATCGGCTCTTCGATGATGTACACCTTGCGGGCGCCTGCTGCGTAACCAGCGTCCTTGACCGCGCGCTGCTCGACGCCGGTGATTCCCGAGGGAACACACACGATGAGTCGCGGCTTGGCCAGGTGACGTCTTTTGTGCACCTTCTGAATGAAGTAGCGAAGCATCCGCTCGGTGGTCTCGAAGTCGGCGATTACGCCGTCCTTGAGCGGACGGATGGCGACGATGTTGCCGGGTGTGCGTCC
>CAIXFH010000160.1 GCA_903918645.1 uncultured Actinomycetes bacterium
ACATCCATATTTTCAGATGGTGGAACTCTGTCAGGGCTCCGCCTCGCTGTAGTGCCGACCTCGTGTCAGGCACGATCTACCGACTTGCGAAGGGGTGGGCTGCATGACTGACATGCTCGATAGCAGCCTGGCCCAGTTCGGCAATCTGGCAGATCGAATTGCGAGCACTGCACCGAACTCCGTGGAGTTCGGTGTCGTTACGGGCAGGATTCCCGAGCCAGAGGGGCTCGTTGCCGCCGCGGGGTTGCCGGTCGCGCGAACAGCCGAAATCGCCAGTGAGCTCGCATCGTCGGTAGTTGCACCCAGCCACCGTCAGGGTAAGCACAAGCCGCTCAACTACCCAGCCGTAGCTCTGGTCGGCGATCTGATCATCGCCACTGTGGTGCTCAGCGCAGTCATGGCGATTGGTGGCGGCACTGTCTTCCATCCCGTTGCTGCGTTGCTTGTCTGGCCGTTGAGCATTTGGGCAAACCGCGGCTACGAGTCGAAGTTCGTCGGTTCGGGCACCGAAGAGTTCCGCAAGGTATTTCATGCCGGTGTCGCATTGCTTTGTGTTGTCGCGATGAGCGGCGTGCTGCTCAAGTGGCAGCCTTCCCGTTCAGGGATCGCCTTCCTCGTTGTTGCGATATTCGCGACTTTGAGTTGGAGATACCTTCTGCGTCAGGCCTTGCATCGTCGCAACCGTCGCGGCCTCGACATGCGTCGCGTACTGCTTGTTGGTCACCAGAGCGCGGCTGAGGAACTGCTCATGTCGCTTCGTCGTGAGACTCACCACGGTCTTGACGTTGTAGGCGTGTGCGTCCCTTGCGGGCAGCAGTCGCTGCTCGAGGGCGTGCTCAACCCGGCGATGATCATGGGCTCTTTCGATGACGTTGAGCGGGTGGTCGCGGCTGAAGGCATCGACGTCGTGGCCGTGCTCTCGTGCCCCGAGTTCGACGGTGCGGCCCTGCGCCAGCTCGTATGGAGCCTTGAGCCACTCGGTGTCGCCCTGCTCGTGGCTCCCGCATCTGTCGAAGTTGCGGGCCCACGCTTGAGTGTGCGCCCCGCCGCTGGCCTGCCACTGCTGCACCTCGAGGCCCCCGAACTCGCGGGTGCTCGCCGGGTGCTCAAGTCATCTGGTGATCGCCTCGGAGCGCTACTCGGCTTGATTGTTTTGTCGCCCCTACTAGTGCTGGTGGGCCTCGCAATCCGAATTGACTCACCTGGTTCGGTCATCTTCCGGCAGCGCCGGGTTGGCCGTGATGGCATCGAATTCACGATGCTGAAGTTCCGTTCGATGTGCGTCGATGCAGAAGCTCGGCTCGATGAGGTTGCGCACCTCGACTCCCACGGCACCGGACAGTTGTTCAAGATCAAGGGCGATCCGCGCATCACCAAGGTTGGCGCTTTCATCCGACGCTTCTCGATCGACGAATTTCCCCAACTCGTCAACGTCCTACGCGGCGAGATGTCGCTCGTGGGCCCTCGCCCGCCGCTGCCGCGCGAGGTCGAGGTGTACGAGGTGCACGCCATGCCCCGACTGCGGGTCAAGCCTGGTCTCACGGGCCTATGGCAGGTCAGCGGCCGCTCGGATCTCACGGTCGAAGAGTCGGTCCGCCTCGACCTTCGCTACGTAGAGAACTGGTCACTCATGATGGACTTCATGATCCTGTGGAAGACCGCACGCGCTGTGCTGGGCAAGTCCGGCGCCTACTAACGGGCACCCAATGATTCCTCCGCCTCCGCGCTTCCTGAACTAACCCCACCGGGGGCTAAAGCTCGCTCAGCTCACGTGCCACTAGGCACAGCAGGATCGAGCGCGTCACCCGCCGAGTGCTCGTCGGAGTAGTTGTTGCGAATTGCCGCCGCCCGCTGCGCGAGCTCCTTGAAGTAATCCGACTCAGTGATCGCGCTGGCTTCTTCCTCAGCTTTGTTGTGATCGATCATCACGCTCAACTTCTGCACCTGCTCGCGCAAGCTGGTTTCGCGCTGAACAATCTCAGTACCCATCCGCTGGAACGCGCGGGCCAATACGCCCATCTCGTCCTTACGTGCGGCGGCGTCGTCGAGATGTGCCGGGTCGAAGTGGTTGGCCTCCAGGGCGAGCGCTGCATGGGTCATGGTTTCGACTGGTTGAACAATGTGCCGGCTCGACAAGAGCCCGATCAGCAAACCAAGTACTAGGACGAACAAACTGAGCAGAGCCTGCTGCAGTGCCAGAGCGTTACCTGGCGCATCGATCTTCGCGCGGGGTACGGCAGAGACCAGAGTCCAGCCCAGGCTCTTGAACGATGAGATCGCGACGTTCCACTTCTCGCTCGCGCCAGCGAAAGCCGCAGGCAGTTCGGCTTGCGCGATCGTGCCGTCGACCTTGGGGGCCCGGGCCACCAGAGCGGCGGCGACACCGCGACCCCAGTCGGTGGTCTGTAAGGCAGTGAGCTTGTGGTCGGCGGGCGCCACGATGACCTTGCCCGCGCTGTCGAGTACAAACAGCAGGGTGTTGCCAATGGCATCGGTTTGCGCGAATGACTGGCTGAGCGCCTTCTTGGTCTGCTCGAGTTGCGCAGCCGCTGCCGCATCAATGTCATCGATATAGACCCCGGTGCCCACGACCCAATCCCACGGCTTGAACTTGACGACATAAGCGAGCTTGGGGGAGGCCTTGTTGGCGTTGAGCCGCACCCAGGAATAGCTCAAGAAGCCATCGCCTGCAGTGCTTTTCCCGATCTTGAGAAGCTCGCGCACCACATACAGGCCGTTTGCGTCTTGCAAATCGAAGAGGTTCTTACCGCGGAACTTCTTGTCGGGGTGGGCGATGGCAGTACCGGCCGGGTCATAGGCGAAGAAGTAGTCGTTGTTTCCGTAGATGACCGACTGCACAAGTGCGATCCCGGCTGTCTTCGCCTGAGCCGTGGTGAGCGCGCCCGACAATTCCTCACCGTGCAATTTCTCGAGCCCGGCGATCAGCGGTGTGGCGATGTCCTTCAGCCGTGACTTGCGTTCGGCGAGTGCTTGATAGCGAAAGCGAAGCTGATCGGTGTAGGCCTGCTGCACGAGAACGCCAGTTGATTCGTGTGAGGTGATCATCGAATCTTGCGAACTCGCGGCGGCGGCGCTGTGTGCGGTGCTCGCCGAATATGCAGTGGTGATTAGCGCGCTGAGTACGAGCAGGCCCGCGATCAGCAGGGCGATACGCGACGACAGTGACGACCAGCGCGAGTACGTCGTATGCGGTGCCATCTGGGCCCTGTCAGGTGTGGGGGGAGGTCCTGCGTTTGATGCTAAGTGATGATCGAGGCAATAACGGCTTAGGCCAGGTCAGGACTTCTGCCAGGTGCCGCAACTGTGCGTGGTGAAGCCTTTGTCAGTGTCGAGGATCGTGACGATCCCGTTACCGTCGAGATTGTCGTTGGCCAACACCGAATCGAGCCCGCCGGTGAAGTCCTTGAGCCGGGCCCAGTAACAGCCAGAAACGCCTGAGGTCTTGTACTTGCCTGGGGTTATGTTGACCCCTACCGCCCACGTGCCATCGTTGATCTGGGTTGTGTCGGCGACGATCTTGGGCGTGCCACTGACCCAGCTACCGCAGTTCCTGGTGGAGAAGGCCTTATCGGTCTTCAGAATCGTGACCACAGTGGGGCCAGCCGGATTGTCATTGGCCAACAAATCCGAGAACTCGCCGCTCGTGCCCTTGAGTCGCTCCCAATAGCAGCCGCTGGATGAATCAGGCGCGGTGTAAGTGCCCGGGGCAACTTCGTTGGGGACGTCGAACGTGCCGTCGCTGGTGATCGCGGCAGGGGCGGCGGTGGGTGTGTTCGGTGGAGGTGAAGCTGAGGGGGAGACCGAGGTGCTGGGAGTCAAGGTCGAGGGCGGGGTCAGGGTTGGAGTCGATGACGTACTCGGCTGCACTGACTGGCTTGCTGATCCGCTAGTGCTTGGCTGCGCACTCGTGCTGGCCGATGGCCCGGGCTGTGGTGAGTCACCGCCGTTCCTCGAAGCAAGTGAACTGAGGATCGCGATCACCACGGCTGCAATGGCGATCCCAGTGAGGATCTTGTGCCGAGAGAACCAGTTGCCATTGGGTAGTTTCGCGGAACGACCCGCAGGCACGACACCATAGGGCGAGTCGTCGTCATCGCCAGCGAGATCAGCGGCGGTCATGCCCGCGGATGCACCTGCGGTGGCTCCCCAGGCGAGGGCAGGCGCTGCTCCTGCGACCAACGGGGCTCGAGCATCGGTCCAGGCAGCGCCGTCCCAATACCGCTGGCCACCGTCGATCTCGGAGTCTGGGTACCAGCCCGCGGGAGCGGTGGCGGCTGCTGCGGGGGCTTCGTCAGCGACAGTGTCTGTGTCTGCGCCTGTGCCATCGGCGTTGTCCGCTGCGCCTGCGGCTTCGGCGTTGCCTGCAGCGGCTGCGCCAGGTTCTGCCGCCGGGGATCTGTGCTCGGTCCACGCGCTGCCGTCCCAGTACCGCTGGGCGCCTTCGGCCTCAGGATCTGGGTACCACCCCGCTGGCGTTGACATCACAGCCCCAATCACCTGGTCGATCGAGTCGCGTACTCGTACCTCGCGCAGTCTGTCAGACGCTAAACGCCATTCGCCGCAAGAAGGCGGGGTTGAGGCCGCTTTGGTGCTAGACCAACGCCGGCATGACCTCGCGCGCAACCAATTCCAGGTGCTCGAGATCAGACAGGTCGAGGAGTTGCAGATAGAGGCGCGAGGCACCTACGTCGGCGAATTGTTTTGCCTTCGCAATCACCTCGGCCGGTGTACCCGCAAGGCCGTTTGCCCGCAGTTCGTCAACCTCGCGGCCGATCGCGGCAGCGCGTCTGGCGATTTCGGCTTCGTCGCGTCCACAGCACAGCACCTGCGCGGCCGAATAGATCATCGTCGACGGATCGCGGCCGGCCGCCACGCATGCCGCTCGTACTCGGTCGAATATCACTGAGCTGTCGGCAGCGGAGTCCCAGGGGACGTTGTACTCAGCAGCGAAGCGGGCAGCCAAAGCTGCGGAGCGCTTAAGTCCGGCGCCACCCAAGATGATCGGCAGCGGCTGTTGCACCGGCTTGGGTAAGCCGGGGGAGTTGCGCACTTGGTAATGCATGCCGTCATGGCTGAACAGTTCGCCGGACGGGTTGTTCCACAGACCAGTGATGATCTCAAGCTGTTCGGTAAGCCGGTCGAAGCGTTCGGCGAGTGCAGGGAACGGTATGCCGTACGCAGTGTGCTCATCGTCGAACCAGCCCGCACCGAGGCCAAGCTCGACCCGGCCAGCACTCATCGAATCGACGTTGGCGACGCTGATGGCCAACGGGCCCGGAAGCCTGAATGTGGCTGCGGTCACTAGGGTCCCGAGGCGGATCGTGCTCGTGTCGCGGGCGAGTCCAGCCAGGGTGATCCACGAGTCGCTCGGCCCTGGTAGCCCGTCACCATCACCCATCACCAAGTAATGATCGGACCGGAAGAAGGCTCCGTAACCGAGCGACTCGGCGAGGCGGGCTACTGCGAGCAGATCATCGTAGGACGCGCCCTGCTGCGGTTCGGTGAAGATGCGGAGTTCCATGTTGGTGAGCCTAGAGACGCATCCGGCGATCCTCCCGCGCGGGGGCTTGCTGTTGGCGCGTTGTAACCGGAGGATTCCTGCATGCCACCTCGCCGCGCGAAAGCCCAAGCCCCGGCGCCTGTCGCCCCATATATGGCGGTCGGGCTCTCGACTGTCGTGCACGGCATTGGATCCCGCAAGGACATTGCTCGCAATCTCGACATCATCGAGGACGCGATTCACGCGGCGGTGTCGATCATCGGGATCAACATGCCAGTGCGGCTCATCGCACTCGCCGAGGGTGCACTCACCGGGTTTACCGACGAGATCTTCGACGTCCCACATGTGACTGCCGCACGCGAACTTTTCATCGATCTTCCTGGCCCCGAAAGCGACCGGCTCGCTGCGCTGGCCAAGCTCTACAACACCTACATCGTGGTGCAGTGCAAGGCACGCTGGCCCGAGGTGATGCCCGATCGATTCTTCAACATGCTGTTCGTGATTTCACCCGACGGCGAGATCGTGCACAAGGCGGCCAAGAATCACCTGTGGTGCCGTGAGCGCTCGTGCACCCCACACGATGTGTACGACCGCTGGGTTGAATTGTTCGGCAGTGGCATCGAGGCGTTCTATCCGGTGCTGCGCACACCTGACATCGGCAACATCGGCACGATCTGCTGTTCCGATGGTGAATATCCCGAGGCGATTCGAGCACTGGCCTTCAACGGAGCCGAGGTGATCTATCGACCGTCCGAAGCCGTGCCCATGACACAAAGTGGCGCTGATCCCGGTGGCACGTGGCTTCTGCAGAACCGCGCGCATGCGCACTTCAACAATGTCTACATGGTGTGTCCGAATGTCGGGCCCGTGTACGTGCATCCCAAGATGGAGCACCCTTA
Organism: uncultured Actinomycetes bacterium; assembly: GCA_903918645.1. Classification (GTDB taxonomy): domain Bacteria; phylum Actinomycetota; class Actinomycetes; order S36-B12; family CAIYMF01; genus Longivirga. The sequence goes on from CAIXFH010000160.1 coordinate 6,421, forward strand.
CGACATCGGCGGCGGCAACGGTCACGTGGTCGACTATCAAGGTGCGGTGCTTGGGCTTTCGCGCAGTGGCGCCAACAGTTTCACTGCCGGCATCATCGACATCGAAGCGCTGCGTCAGTTTCGGGCCATGAACCTGAACTCAAACTGGATGAAGGACCTGCGCACGGAGATCTTCCGCGACATGTACTCGCAGAGCATCCACCCGCCCAACCTGTGGCTCAACGATGAGCCCAAACAGCACGCCGAGGTCGACGAGATCTACCGAGCCAACATCGCACGGCTCCAGGAACGCGGTAGTTGGACTCCGCCGACGCACAGCCACCAAGGCAGCCGTTACCTTCCGCCGTCACAGGATCCGGCCGAGGCCGAGTGGGCCAATATTCGAAGCCTGTGGGACTAGTCGGCGAAGATTCCTGGTGAGGTTTCGGCGCCATCGTCGAACTGCGACATGTACTCGATCACGTAAGGGCGCGTGATGGTGAGGCCCTTGTAGTCGGCAAGTTCGTTGGGGAGATCGCGAATCACTCGGTGGAATCGGCGTCCCCATTTGGGCACGGTGGCTAGATCCTGCAGTGAGATCAGGAAACAGCGGATCGGGAACACGAGAGCGTTGGATCGTGGCAGCCGCCAGAAGCTCTGCAGCTCGACCCGCAAATGCATGAGCTCGCCGACGTTGTCGGCGTTGACGGTCATGCGGTCCGAGCCCCACTTGTGGTAGTTCTCGGGGCTTGTGTCGAGGCGTGGGTTGACAGTCATGGTCCAGTTCAACCGACGTGCGGGCTGACCCTGTCGGACGTTGAGCAAGAACTTCAACGCACGATCGAAGATGCCCATCTCATGTGCCAACGGCACCGGCCCGTGCCACTCCATGAAGTTCATGCCAAGGTCGAAGTCAAGTGACCAGTCGGCCTGCGTGGTGATCATGCCGGCGTCCATCCAGAGGTTGTTCTCGCGCTGGTCGAGCACCGCGAAGTCGCCCTGGGTTTGGCGCAGGATGTATTCCATCGGTCCGTAAGGCAAGGTGGCGTTGTCCATGAAGGTGAACGTGTCGTCGATGCCGAGCGGGCGATTGATCCAGTGCCAACGGTCGCCGTCCTGGTGGAGTTCGAACCATTGCGGGTAACTCGCGGCCTTACTGGTCATGATGAGTTCGAGCAGATCCCAGCCGGCAATGTTCATGTGCGGCAACGACTGACAGCGCAGCGGATCCTCGTTGAGTACCAGCGCCCGGTCGTTCATCTCGCCGACGTAGTGCTCATCGACATCGAATGGCTGCTCGAAGACCGAGCCCGGCCGGAAGGCGACATGTGGCTCGAGGTTGACGGCGTACATGTACTTGTCTTCGTGGAACGGGAACGGGAATCGTTCGATTGCCCGCTGGCTGTTGCTGAACGTGAAGTCGCCGCGGAAGGTCTCGTTGTTGAACTCGATGGTCATGACTTTTCTCTCCTTGGTTCTTCCGAAACTAGCGTTCGAGGACGAGTTCGCGACCCTGGAACCGTGACACACACGGCATGATCTTCTGACCGCCCGCGTGTTCATCGTCGGTGAGGAAGTGATCGTTATGCAACAGCTCGCCATCGAAGGAGAGCACCTTGGTTTCACACTGACCGCAGGCCCCGCCGCGGCACATGTACGGAGCATCGATGCCGGCGGCTTCGATCGCCTCGAGCATGCTCTGCTGCGCGCTGACCTTGACCGTGATATTCGAGACGGCCAGGAGGACTTCGTACGGTGTGCCAACGGGCGGTGCGAGGAACCGTTCGTAGTGGACGTTCTGGCTTGGCCAGCCTGCGTCGTGTGCAGACTTGAGTACCCAGTTGAGCATTCCCTCTGGGCCGCACACATACAGATGTGTGCCCAAGGGTTGGCCCGCAAGCAGCGCGGCCAGTGGCAGCACCTCGCCGCGGTCGTCGCGGTAGAAAGAACCCCGCTTGCCGTAGTGCTCGTGGATCTCGTCGAGGAAGCCACCGTCGGAACGTACCGACAGATGCAACTCGAAGTGTGATTCCTCGGCTTCGAGCTGAGCCATCATCGACAGGAACGGCGTGATGCCGATGCCGCCCGCGATGAGTAGGTGCTTGCGAGCGCGGTGATCGATGGGGAAGAGGTTGACCGGGTGGCTGATGAATAGGCGGTCGCCGACCTGCAGGCTGTTGTGCATGTAGAGCGAGCCACCACGGCCCACATCGTCGCGGCGAACCGACACGGCATAGTGATCGGTGGTACCCGGAGGGCTGACGATGGAATACGGGTTGCGACGTTGAGTGTCGCCGTCCTGCATCTCGACGACCACGTGTGCGCCGCCACCGAAGACGGGAAGTGGCTGGCCATCAACGGGTTCGAAGCGGAAGCGCTTGATGATGTCGGAGACCACCGTGATGGCGACGACCTCGACCTCGATCATTGTTGTGGGCGCGTGCGCTTTCGTAGCCACTTAGAAGGCCTCTTCCGGTTCGGGTGCTGTGCCAGGTTGCTCGGCGTCGATACACACGCCTTGGAATGCGCCGAGGCGCCGCGAATAGTGGTCGCGCACGAGCAGCATCAATCCGCAGTGGGTGCACTTAACCGGCTGGGTGGTGACGTTCTCGGTGATGCCCTTGCAGTGCACGCACTGCACTCGACGTTCCTCCG
>CAIXFH010000161.1 GCA_903918645.1 uncultured Actinomycetes bacterium
GAGCTGGGTCGGGGGCTGGAGCTGAGTCGGGGGCTGGAGCGGGGTCGGGGGCGGGGGCTGGGGTTAAGGCTTCGCATGGGGCGACTTGGGCTGGGCTTTGGGTTGTCTACCTTGTCTGGGGTTCGACCTACCTTGCGATCGCGGTCGCGATCGAATCGATGCCGCCCGAGTTGGCGCTGGCACTGCGGTTTGTGACTGCGGCGATCTTGCTAGCCGGATATCTCGCGGTCCGGCACGGCCCACGCACACTGCTCGTGCCGTGGCGTGAAATCCGGGGCGCCGCAATCATCGGCAGTCTGTTACTGGGCGTCGCCATCGGCACGCTCACCCTCGCCGAACGCTACGTCCCAAGTGGAGTCGCCGCACTGCTTGTCGCGATCAACCCGCTATGGATCGTGATCATGCGCAGGGCGACTGGCGACCACCCAAAGCTGATCACTTGGCTAGGCGTAATCGTGGGCCTGTCTGGAGTAGCGGTGCTCGTCATGCCCGGAGATCACGTCGCAGCGTTGGGCGGCGCCACCTCGACGCAGCGAGCGCTCTGGTCACTCGCGATCGTGTGCGGCAGTTTCTGCTGGTCCGTCGGGTCGTTCATCCAGCCGAAGATCTCAACTCCGCGAAATCCGTTGGTACTCGCCATGTATGAGATGTTCGCCGGTGCGATCGTGCTCGCCCTCGTGGGTACTTTCAGGGGTGAACGAATCGCCGACTTCGCGAACGCGAGCACTCGATCCTGGCTTGCGCTGTCCTACCTTGTGACCTTTGGGTCACTGCTTGCGTTCACCGTCTTCGTGTGGCTGGTAACGCATGCACCGCTCTCACTGATCTCGACCTATGCGTACGTGAATCCGGTAGTCGCGGTTGCGCTGGGGTGGTGGATCAAATCCGAGCCCATCACTGGGGGCTTGATCGTCGGCGGTGCGATTGTGGTGGGAGGTGTCGTGCTGGTGGTCAGCGGTGAGTGGCCGGCGCGTATGCACCGACAACACCAAGAAAGCGATCATTCGCCGTAACCTCGCCGATGGTCACACGCACACCGTCATCACCGTAGCGACGAACCGAGAGATTCACTTCTTCACACGCTTCGACGAACTCGTCGATACGGTCACCGAGCCGCAGCCAGACAAAGTTCGCCTGACTCGCCGGCAATCGCCAGCCCTGATCGAACATCGCTGCCTCAACTCGATCGCGCTCTGAAACAAGATGCGCTACCCGTTCGAGGAGAGCAGCCTCGGCATCCAGCGAGGCAATCGCTGCTGCCTGCGCGATTGTCGAGACGCCAAAAGGCACCTGAGTTTGCCGAAGTGCTAGTGCCACAGGCGGATGCGCGATCGCAAACCCGACCCGGATGCCGGCCAAACCGTAAGCCTTGGAAAACGTGCGCAAGACAGCAACGTTCGGACGGTCGCGATAAGTATCGATCCCGCGAACTGCTGCATCGTCGCGAACGAACTCGACGTAAGCCTCGTCGACAACAACCAAAACGTCGTCGGGTACCCGATCAAGGAACCGATCGAGATCGTCCTGCCGGACGATCGCGCCCGTTGGATTGTTCGGGGTACACACGAAGATCAGCCGAGTCCGATCGGTGATCGCGTCCGCCATCGCGTCTAGGTCGTGGCTCTCATCCGCGCGCAGCGGTACTTGCACCGCAGTGGCTCCGGCGATGATCGTCATAATCGGATACGCCTCGAACGAGCGCCACGCGAAGAGAACTTCATCACCCGGACCCGCAGTGATCTGCACCACCTGCTGCAGCAAGCCAACCGATCCCGTACCAAGCGCGATGTGTGAGGAAGGCACATCATGCCGCTTAGCTAGTGCCGCAACCAGATCGGTGGACATGGGGTCGGGGTAACGATTGGTGGCAGACGCAGCTGCCGTTATCGCGGCGAGGACGCCCGGGAGCGGCTCATGCGGATTCTCGTTACTAGAGAGTTTGTAGGGCGGCAGATCCGATTCACCACGGGGTGGACGTCCTGCGGCATATGCCGGCAGTTGCGCAAGGGTGTGCCGCAGCCGTGGGCCAGTCATAACCAGACCCTACGAGAACGCGTGTGCGGTGCGTGCCACGGGGTGCGCGCGACCGTCTAGCCAACCCGCAGGGCCTACCCTTGAAAGGTGACCGTTGTCCGTACTGCAGTCCCTGCCGATCGCAGCGCAGTTGTCCGCACTGTTGTGACAGCTTTTGCCCAGGATCCGGCTTGGGACTTCATCACCGCTGGTGATCGCGAACACGTTGCTCCGCCTTTTGCCGAGGCTTTGTTCGACTCGCGCGTTGGCAGCGGCACCATCTGGATCGCTGACAACGGTGCGTCGGCGGCGCTGTGGGAGCTCCGCGATGGGGCTTCCGCGATCCACGCAGACTCGGTATGGACCAACTATCGAAGCCAGGTAGGCGAGCAAGCGTGGGCTTGCCTCTGTGCCTATGAGGACGCGCTCGCAAACTCCGAACCCGAGCGTCCTTACTGGTACCTAGGCGTCCTGGCCACCGATCCAGCCAGACATGGTCAGGGTTTAGCCAGTGAGGTTCTCGCCCCAATCTTGGCGATCGCCGACGAAGCGGGCCTGCCCTGCTGGCTCGAGACGTCCACACTCAGCAACGTCAGATTCTATGAACACCGCGGCTTCATCGAAATGCGAGAGTGCGACATCGTCGATGGGCCACCGACGTGGTGGCTTGGGCGCCCAGCAGTCACTACGTCAACGCCTTCCTAGGCGCGGGACCGCACAGGGCTAATCCAGCACTGAGCTAATCCAGCACTGAGCTAATCCAGCACAGGGCTAATCCAGCACAGGGCCCACTTCGGCCTCGGCCCAGGTACTTCGGTACACGTAACTGCGCTCTTGTCACTACCGTGGGGACATGATCGTCGTCACCGAGGCAACGCGAACACACGGGCGAGGGCCAAGCCTGCGCACGCGTGTGACCGTGCTCGGCGCGGTCGGCGTACTGGTCGTGTTGAGCCTGGCCACGGTTGTGTGGTCGGCTTTCACCGATCTGCGCGAAGCTAGCCGGATTGTTGCTGAACAGATCCAGCCGGCGATCGGGGTGTCAACTGATCTAGCGGTCGCCTACGACCGGGTCGATCGCGAATCGCGGGCATACATCTTCACCGGTGACAAGCTCACCTTGACGGGCTACCGCGATGCGCTCCGACAGGCTCAACAAGATGCAAGCGCTCTGGGGCCGCTGGTCAGATCAAACCCCGAACTTGCCTCCCAGCTCGAGCAACTCCTGGCGGCAAGCGCGCACTGGATACCAGCAACGGTCGAGCCAGCACTCTCGCTCCGCGCAAAGCGCGAACTCAAAGATGCTGAACTTCGCGCCTTCATCGCAAGTACAACGTCCGGGTACGTGCTCGTGGCGGCACCAGCCGCAACCCTCGACAACGGCGCAAGCAACTGGCAGCGGGCCGAATTCGACCAGATCGCGGCGCTAGCTCAACGCCTAGCAATCGCCTTGGTCGTGTCTGGAATTTCCATGCTGGCATTGGTCTTCGGGGCGTACTTACTGGTTCGCCGCTGGGTACTGACCCCACTCGATACCTTGCGCCTTCAGCTCCGCGAAGTGGCACAAGATGGTCACCGCGACCAGGTCATCGTGCCCTCTGGACCACCCGAACTACACGCCGCGGGAGTCGATGCCGAGGCTATGCGACGAGCGATCGTTAGCGCAGCCGATGCCGCCAGGGCAGCGGGTGAAGGACTCGCGCAAGAGGGGCCAGTGGTCAGCGCGCTGCGCGCCGAACTTGCCACCCAGAGCAATCCGATCGCGCCGCACGTTGCCATCCATGGCCACCTGCAACCGGCCGAAGGTGTTCTGGCCGGTGACTGGTGGGGCTTGGTGCACCTAGACGGTGATCGCACCGGGCTCGTCCTGATCGACGTCTCAGGTCATGGTGAACTGGCTGGGCTAGTCACCTTGCGGCTCCGAGACGTCATGACCGTGGCACTTCGATCCGGATTCGATGCGGCAACCACCCTCAAGCGCGCTGCCGCAAGCATGACCGATGCGATCGATGGTCGATTCGCCACAGCCTTGGTCATCGTGCTCGATCCCCTAGCTGGCGAGTTGAGCTGGGCCAATGCCGGACATCCAGGCGGTTGGCTACTCACAGGAGGGCACACCCATGACCGGCTCGTGCTTGCCCCTACCGGGCCGCTCGTCTCAGTACTGGGCGGTGAATGGACCACCGAACGAGCAACCTTTGCTGAACGCGACCTCGTCCTACTATGGTCCGATGGGCTCACCGAGGCGCACGACGCTGACCGTGAGATCGGCGACGATGCCCTAGCTGATGCGATCATCCGTGCCGGAACTCATGAGCCCGGCGAACTCGTACCGCACCTGCTGGCACATCTGCGGGAACGTTCGCCCGGCTGGCACCGCGACGACATCACCGTGGTGGCTGTACGTCGAACTTCTTGAAGATGAACTTCTTGAAGATGAACGTCGCGAAGGTGAACCTCGTGAATATGACCAAGTTGGAGGGATCTGTGTTAACGCACCGCCCACGGTTTGTAGCTGCGGCTGTGCTCATCTCCATTGCTGGGCTGATCCCTCTGCGAGCAGATGCGCACCAGGCTCCCAGCACCCACATGCATGTTGTAACCACGCTCTTGGCAGTGCCCGGTGGCAACTTCTTACACGCGCTGCCTGGGCCCCCAAAACTGACGTACGGCACGTTGAAGTTGGCCACCCCTGCCGACATCAACGGCGAGCACTATGACCTCAGCCTGGTCGTCGGCCTGGAATACCTTGAAAGTTCCGGACCATTCCAGGGTTCGTTTTCCGTAGTTAAGCCAGGCGGCGACGAACTTGTGTTCGACTACCGGGGCAACGCCACTCTCAATCCCGACGGCTCCACCACCGTGACCGGCCGCTTGCTCGCATTCTCGGGCACGGGCACATTCGCCCACATAACGGGCAGCGGCACAGTAAACGGCTTCCGGGCGACCGGGCTCGCGGTGGGCAGCCCCGTCAACTACACCATTGACCTCGATGTTCGCCAGGGCGAGCGACCCGACCCACCGAGATCAGCGGCAATCGCCACAACTGAACGGCCCCAGAGCATTACGCGGGTCGATATGTCGGGCTCGCCAAGCGAGAATTTCATCACGACTAACCCTGATGGCCGCAGTTACGGTTTCGAGAGCTTGACCGGCACGACAAGGTTCCGAGGTCAATCAGTATCGATCGAAGAGAACATCGAAGTTGCACTGGTCAGAGGAAACGGCCCAATAAACGGCTTCCTCACAATGTCCGCTGCTGATGGTTCACAACTTGTCATGCGCGCTACCGGTGCAATCACCACCAGCCGACGAGGCGACAAACCGACCGGCATCACGGTCAGGGCCGCGCTGGTCGTTATCGCTGGCACAGGAAACTGGGCCGGTGCTAACGGCTCAGGTGTACTGACTGGCATTCGCCTTGGTCAGGACGGGTCGATCTCCACCGATAACATCGCGCTCACCCTGCGCTAGTTCACCCTGCGCTAGTAGCACTCGTCCGTAGCCGGTCCTGGTACTGAACCAATACTTCACCGGCGCCCGTGGGCACTGCGCTAAGCCCCCGGATGACTGCGATCAGGCTGCGATCGCGCCAGCGCTCAAGTTCGCGTACGCCGGCTTCGCCCACCTGATCGTCGGACTGTTGGGCAATCTGATCGAGCAATGAATCGGTGAGTTCGGGCACATCCATCAAGTGGGTCCACGGCCATTGCAGAGATGGACCGAACTGCTCCATGAAGTGCCGCATTCCGCCCTCACCGCCAGCGATGCGATAGGTCTTGTAGGTACCCATGAATGACCAGCGCAGGCCAGCGCCAAATCGGATCGCGTCATCGACTTCCTCGACCGTAGCGACACCGTCGTTGACCAGCCACAGCGCTTCACGCCAGAGCGCCTCAAGCAGCCGGTCGGCCACAAATCCATCGATCTCCTTGCGAACTCGCAAGGGGCGCATGCCTACTGACTCATAGATCGCAGCAGCGCGATCACCAGCCCAGGCGGCCGTGCGCTCACCGCCACAGATCTCCACCAGCGGCAACAGGTACACCGGGTTGAACGGATGCCCCACCACGAGTCGCTGGGGATTAGTCATATTGGCCGACATCAACGTGGGCAACAGACCTGAGGTCGAGGATGCGATGACGATGCCAGGTGCCGCGGCTGAATCGGCCTCGGCGAGCAGCGCCTGCTTGAGTTCGAGGCGCTCGGGTGCACTCTCCTGCACGAAGTCGACACCCGAAACCGCCTCGGCAACTGTGGTCACGATCGTGGCCGTGCCCTCAACTGCCAGCGGTGCATCGATCAACTCGCTCCAAGCAGTACGAGCATTTGTGAGGATCTCGCCGAGTTTGCGCTCCGCTGCCGGGTCTGGGTCAAAGAGTTTGACGTCGACGCCGGCGAGGAGAAACCGCGCAGCCCAACCACCACCGATGACCCCGCCGCCGAGCAAGCCGACAGTACGGACCTCAGCCATTCTTGATCAGGCCAAGCTCGTCGCGGACTTCCTGAGCGGTCTTCACGCGGACGTTCATCGCCTCGAGAATCGTCACGGCACGGGCCACGAGGTCGCCGTTCGATGCAAGAACACCCTTGGCTAGGTAGATGTTGTCCTCTAGCCCGACTCGAACATTGCCACCGAACAGCACTGCCTGAGCAGCGTAAGCCAACTGGAATCGGCCGATCGAGAAAGCCGAGAAGACCGCGCCTTGCGGGAGGTTATTGACCATCGCGGCCATCGTGATGGGATCGTTGGGTGCGCCATATGGGATACCCATACACAGTTGCACCATGGTCGGGTCATCCATCAACCCTTCCTTGACAATCTCGTTCAGCAGCACCAGATCGCCGGTGTCGAAGATTTCGACCTCGGCCTTGACCCCAAGCGCCTGGATCTGCCGGGCCATCTCACGGACCATGCCCGGCGTGTTGACCATGATGTATTCGCCGCCAGCAGCGAAGTTCATCGTGCCTGCGTCTAGGGTGCAGATCTCTGGGCGCAGTTCGGTCACATGTACCAAGCGTTCGGTGGCTCCGGCCATATCGGTTCCGGCTGGATCTACGGGCAGCGGCCGCTCAATGTTTCCCAGCACCAAGTCACCGCCCATACCGGTCGTCAGATTGATGACGACATCGGTCTGCGACGCGCGCACTCGCTCGAATACCTCGCGGTAGTAGTCAGCATTGCGGGAGCCTTTTCCAGTGGCGGGTTCCCGCACGTGGATATGGACGACCGCTGCGCCCGCCTGCGCTGCCTCGATCGCCGAGTTCGCGATCTGCTCAGGAGTGACCGGGACCTTGTCGCTCACACCAGTGGAATCGCCGGCGCCAGTAACGGCACAGGTAATGAAGGCGGCTGTACTCATCTGACGCATAGCGAAATCCTTTTCGTGTCAATGGAAATCGGGCGGGAAAGTTTGGACGAGCAAGCGCAGGTTAGCGGCCTTGCCACACGGGCGGACGACCTTCGACGAACGCGCGTGCTCCCTCTTGTGCGTCCTCGGAGGACGCGACCTTTGAGTAGTGGGGAAGACCAGCTCGGATGCGAGCGAACCCGTCCTGCGGATTCATCCCGTGAGTTGCCTCAAGGACCTCGAGAATCGCAGCGACAGACAGCGGCGCCGATTCAATGATGCGCAGAGCGATCTCTCGAGCCTTGGCCATGAGTTCACCTGCCGGCACTACGTGATTGACCAAGCCGAGGCGGGCAGCCTCGTCGGCAGAGAGCCGGCGTCCGGTGATCAGCAATTCGACCGCGATCGGCTTGGGCACAATCGCGGGCACGATGAACAAACCACCTGCATCGGCGGCAAGGCCGAGCCGGGCCTCGGTGAGGGCGAAGACTGCGTGGTCGGCCGCAATGACAATGTCGGCGGCAAGCGCGAGTTCGAACCCGCCGCCGAACGCCATACCGTTCACCGCTGCAATGACCGGCTTACCTAGATCCCAGAACTCGGTGATGCCAGCGAAGCCGCCACCGCCCCAGTCTGCGTCAGCCGCCTCGCCTGCTGCGGCAGCCTTGAGATCCCATCCAGCACAGAAGAATCGATCGCCGGCACCCGTGAGGATTCCAACGCGAAGGTCAGGGTCGTCGCGAAGTTGCACGAACGCCTCGTAGATCGCTCGGCTCGTGGGTGCATCCACGGCATTGGCCTTGGGCCGGTCGAGGGTGACGATCAGTATTTGGCCATCGACCTCTACGCGTACGGGTGATTCGCTCATGCTCAGGCTCCCAATGGACGCATTTGCGACCGGTTGATGATGTGTCGCTGGATCTCACTCGTGCCATCCCAAATGCGCTCGACTCGGGCATCACGCCACCATCGCTCGATCGGGTTTTCGCTCATGAGGCCCATGCCGCCAAACACCTGCAGCGCAGTGTCGGTGACCTTGGCCAAAGTCTCGGACGCGTACAACTTCGCCTTAGCTGCATCAGCGTCGACGAACGTGCCCTTGTCGATTCGATCGGCCGCACGCAAGGTGAGTAAGTCGGCCGCGTCGATCTGCACCTCGCAATCGGCAAGTTGGAAGCCAACTCCCTGGAACGAGCCGATCGACTGGCCGAACTGCTTACGGTTCGCCGCCCAGCTCAGCGCTGTCTCGAGGACCCGTTGTGAACGGCCCACACTCGTGGCAGCAACAGTGAGCCGGCTAGCACCGAGCCACTCACCCATGAGTTCGAGCCCACGCCCCTCTTCACCGAGAAGTGCACCGCCAGGGATACGGCAGTCAGTGAAGGTGAGTTCGCATTGGTGATAGCCACGGTGCGATACGCATGCTGAGCCTCGACGCAGTTCGAATCCGGGCGTACCCATATCAACCAGGAACGTACTGATTCGCTTGCGAGGACCGCGCCGGGTTTCATCAGTACCTGTCGTAGCGAACAGCACAACGAAGTCCGAAGTATCAGCGTGGCTGATGAAGTGCTTACCACCGTTGATGATCCAGTCGCCGCCATCGCGATCGGCGCGAGTGACCATATTGCGAACATCCGAACCAGCACCTGGCTCAGTCATTGCCAAGCAATCGTGGCGCTCACCACGAATAGTCGGTAGCAGGTACTGCTCGATCTGATCTCCGGTACATGCCTGCAAGATGTTGCTCGGCCGGGCAACCAGCATTTGCAGGGCATATCCGGCCCTGCCGAATTCGCGCTCCGCGAGCGAGACACCCACCGCGTCGAGGCCTCCTCCGCCAAGTTCGGCCGGCATGTTGGCCGCGTACAAACCAGCCGCAATCGCTTTAGCCTGAATGGATTTCGCGATCTCTACGGGAATCTCGTCGAGGCGCTCAACTTCGTCCTCGAACGGATAGAGCTCGGTCTCCACGAACGCACGTACCGTCTCGACGATCGCACGCTGTTCATCACTGAGGACGAAGTCCACGGTGGTCCCTTCGGTCGTTATTGGTCAGTCGTTATTGGTCAGTCGTTATTGGTCAGTCGTGAGTGGTCAGTCGTGAGTGGTCAGTCGTGAGTGGTCAGATTGCCTAGGCGTGGGAGAAATTGCTAGCGGGGAATGGCAATGGACCGGCCGACCCAGTCAGGGACTGGAAGAACGGCATGCACCGAGACGATCGCAACGA
>CAIXFH010000162.1 GCA_903918645.1 uncultured Actinomycetes bacterium
AGCGAGATCCTCGACTACGGACGATCCGAACGAATAGTCCCACCCGGGCTACGACGACGAGTCACCAAACGAGACCACACCTGCATCGCACCCGGATGCGACCGACGAGGTAAACACACCCAAGCCCACCACGTCATCCACTGGGCCACAGGCGGTTTCACTGCACTCGACAACCTCGCACTCCTATGCGGACGACACCACTTCGCCGTCCACCACGAACACTGGGAGATCACCCCACGCCCAGGACTCCAACCCCACGAACACGACTACTGGCAGATGCAACCACCCCAACCACCGTCGTGGTTCAGCCAGTAGTCACAGCCCAAGCACTGCCCGCGTGCAGTACTGCCTTGACCGCTGGAGGGTCAGTCCGTTAGCTCACAGCGCTTGCTTATCGATGGAATCGCCACTCGCCTCACGGCCTCCGAAGATCAGCAGCGCAAGGTCAACCGTCGAAAACCAGCGGCGCGCAATCATTCGCGCACGATCAGCGCAAGGTCAACCGTCGCAAGACCAGCCGTGCAAGATCAGCTTTCGTCGCGAACAGCCGTTGCAATGTCGGAGGTAATCGCGCGCAGCAACTCCGCCTCAGCATCGCGAGCACCTACCTTCGCGATGATCACCCGCACACTGCCCGATACCTGCGCATCATCGAGGGCCGTGACCAATCCAGTTACGTCATCGACAACAGCTACGCCGTCAACAACGGCAGCCTTGGCTACTGCTGCTAGATCGAGTCCGAGCGGCGTTCCAAACACCCGCTCGAAATGTTCGTGCCCAGCCTGTTCGAGCTGAGAGAAGATTCCGCCCCCGTCATTGTCGATCACCACAATCACCAGATCGGGCCTCGGCTCATCATCGCCAACGACAATCCCATTGTGGTCGTGCAGGAAAGCAAGATCGCCGATCAATGCGTACGCAGTACCACCTGTGACAGTGCTGAGCTCGGCTTCGCCGTCCTCGTCAATGTGCACCACTTGACGCGGCGCTTGATGAGCAAGTGCTGCACCCCAGGCGGTTGAGAGCAATCCGTCAATACCCGAAGTTCCTCTGTTACCAATGACTTGCGGAGTTTCGGCGCTGTCGCGTACTCGTGCGAAAGACTCGAGGTACCGCACTGGCCACGACGCGCCGACTAGCAGCAGCGCGCTCGCATCCAGCACATCCCACAGCGTTCGGGCTACATCGGGACCGGTGAGTCCGGGTGCATCGTCTAGTCGCTTCGAGACGATCACGGCGGCACGTGCGTCAGCGGCGAGCCACGAGTCGAGCCAGGTGTCGTCGTACTCCTCGTACTCGACGGGTGGCTCGGGAACCACCGACACGAAGGCGGTGGCATTGCGGGTGGGATCAGGACGCCGAACCGCATCACGATGATCAGCCACGAGCACCAAGGGCGCCTCACGGATCATTCGAAGAATCGGACGTGAGAGCCCAGGGGATCCAACGCACACAACGATGTCGGGTTGGTGTTCGTCAGCGAACTGCGGATCAGCTAACAGCAACGGGCCGTGGGCAATCGCGGTATCGCCGCTGCGCGCATTGCCGCTTGGCTCTGAGAACAAGGGCCACCCACATGCTTCTGCCAACGCGATCGCTGAATCACTGGCTTCGAGATCCGCGACGTCTCCAACAACTACGACGCCGCGAGCCGGAACGATGCGCGATCGATCAGCATCAGGGCCCGCGAGTAGCGCCAGAATCTCGTCGATCGACTGCGCCGCAGCCATCGCCAGACGCGCGTCGGCCGAGCTCGGCAGCCGATCGTTTGGATCACTACCGATCATGGCCAGGCCCAAGGATTCGACCCACGTGTCATCACCATCAGGAACAAGCGGGTCGCGGAATGGGACGTTGATATGCACCGGCCCTGAGTTGGCCCCTTCGGTGCTCACTGCCACAGCACGCGCCACGATGGAACGCCAGTAGCGCACCTGACCCAGTCGAGGCTCGGCGACACCTAAGTCGTGCGACCACCGCACCACACCGTCGAAAAAGCGCGATTGGTCAATGCTCTGGCTAGCGCCGGTATCGCGCAGCTCCGGCGGTCGATCAGCGGTGAGCGCGACGATGGGCACGCCTGAGTAACTCGCCTCAACCAGAGCGGGGGCGAGGTTCGCGACTGCGGTTCCGCTGGTAGTCACGATCACCACGGGATCACCGCTGACCTTCGCTAGGCCGAGGGCGAGGAACCCGGCACTGCGCTCGTCGATACGCACATGGAGGCGGATCTCCTTGCGCGAGTCGGCTTCGGCGAATGCGAGCGCTAGCGGCGCACTTCTACTTCCGGGCGCTAGAACTACTTCGCTAACACCAGCGGCGATGAGTTCGTCGACCAGTACTCGGGCCATTGCGGTCGAGGGGTTCATCTGGTGTCTCCGAGGTCGTCAGCAGCGAGTAGCGCCAAACATCTAGTGAGCCGATCGCTCCACCATGAAGCCTGCGCCAGGTCGACCCGTTGGCTGGCCCTGGCAAGCGCGATCTGATCAGGAGAGGTACGCACGACCGACAGTCTGCCGTCCTGCGGCAGCGACGTCTTGTCGGTGAGGTCTTCGGCGAGAAGCCGACCGGTTCCCAAGCCGCATGCAAGCGGGGCTTCTGGGAGCGCCGCCGCTAGCGCGAGCCCCGCCGAGAGACCAACGGATGAGTCGAGCGAGCCACTGACTACTACCGGCAGTCCGATAGCAGCCGCGATCGCCAGGCTAGGTCTGACTCCGCCCAGCGGAAGGGCTTTGAGGATCAGCACATCGGCCGCAGCTCGAATCGCATCGACGGCGGAGCCAGCGATGGGGGTGGCACTGAGCCGGATCGCCTCATCTACCGCGATCGGTACGCGGACGAGATCGCGCAGTCGGGCTAGTTCGGCCAATGTCGCGCACGGCTGCTCGGCGTATTCGAGCCCACCAGCCACATCATCGAGGATCGCAAGACGCTGGGCCGCGCTTTGCAGATCCCACGCGCCGTTGACGTCGACGCGAATGAGTCCGGCCGGTGCACCAGCATCGTCGAGTGCCGCACGCACGGCCGCCACTCGAGCAACATCCTGCGCGAAGTCTTGACCCTGCTGACCCACCTTGACCTTGATGGTGGTGCAACCATCTCGCGCCACTGCTGCAAGCACGAGAGCGGTAACCGTGTCGGGGTCGAGAGCCGGCACGATGGCGTTGACGTCGATGCTGTGCCGCTGCCGCTGCCGCTGCCCCTGCCCCTGCCCCTGCGGCCACTCACCGCGCGCCGCCTCGAGGCCGCCGCGCAGCCACCGGGTGGCAATGACGTCGTCGTACTCGGGGAAGGGCGCCCACTCACCCCAGTTGTCGCCAACGCGAAGGAGCATGCCAACACGCATGTCGATGCCACGGAAGCGATGAGTCAGCGGCAGCGCGAACGGCACTGCCTCATCGAGACCCGCGGCTGCGAACGATGCGTTCATCGCTAGGGACGCTTGGGGAATTTCTCGAACTCGGGCCGACGCTTCTCCTTGAATGCGTCGCGTCCCTCCTGCGCTTCGTCAGTCATGTAGAACAGCAACGTTGCATCGCCAGCGAGTTGCTGAATGCCCGCAAGTCCATCGTCGACCGCATTGTGTGCTGCCTTCAACATCCGAAGTGCCAGAGGCGATTCGGCTAACATCTCGCGCGCCCATTGCACTGTCTCGAGTTCGAGGTCAGCCAACGGAACGACCTCATTTACCAGGCCCCAGTCGTAAGCCTGCTCGGCGCCGTACTGCTTACAGCGGAACCAGACTTCGCGCGAACGCTTCTGCCCGATCTGTCGCGCGAGAAGGCCTGACCCGTAACCGCCGTCGAAGGATCCAACCTTGGGGCCGGTCTGGCCAAAGCGTGCGTTGTCGGCAGCGATCGTGAGGTCGCAGCAGATGTGCAGCACATGCCCGCCGCCGATGGCGTAGCCCGCAACCATCGCCACAACCGGCTTGGGCGTACGCCTGATCTGCACTTGCAGGTCGAGGACGTTGAGTCGTCCGATCCCTTTGCGGGCTGTGGCGTCGTCTCCGATGTACCCATCGTTGCCACGAATCCGCTGGTCTCCCCCGCTGCAGAACGCGGCGTCACCCTGGCCCGTCAAGATGATGACTCCCACCGTGTCGTCATCGCGCGCAAGGTTGAACGCGTCCTGCAGTTCGAACAGCGTCTGCGGACGGAACGCGTTGCGCACCTCGGGCCGATTGATCGTGATCTTGGCGATGCCCGTGTCGGCACCAGTCGACACCTCGTAACGGATGTCGCCGTAATCGCCGCGGCTCTCCCACGTCGCACCTGGGGTGATGCTCGAATGTGCTGGATCTGCTTGGGCGGGCGAGCCTTCAGCGATGACCGGCGGGAGCGTATATCGAGTGCGAGAGTCCATCGGCTTCCTTGTCACGTGGGTATCGAGCACCTGCAGTTGTGGCGCCGCTAGGCGTCAATGGGGAGCCTCAACTGCGTCTAGCGCAGTCAGGGGCACATTCACCACCTTAGGGTGAGTGGTGTGAAGGGGCAGCGTGAGGTGACTGTTGCGGGGTCGCAGGCTCTGGGGGGCTCGGCTCTGGGGGGCTCGGGTATGGGGGGCTCGGGTCTGGGGGGCGGGGGTCTGGTGGGCTCGGGTCTGGGGTTAGGGCGAAGTGTGCGCCTTGTTGAGATCGAACCTGGGCCCGCCGGAGTACGCACTCTGCTGAGCCTGCTCCCAGATGCACTCGCTGGTAACGGCCCGGCACTGGCCATCGTCCCGGCGGGGACAAGTGACTACGCGGTTCGAGCCAGAGCCGCCGTGGGATTTGAGCCACTCGGCACAGCCCATAGGGCAGGAGCGGGCACAGTCCAATGGGCAGCCCAGGGAGTCGGCGAGAGCGAGCCACTAGGCACAGCCCAATGGGCAGCCCAGGGAGTCGGCGAGAGCGAGCCACTGGGCACAGTCCAATGGGCAGCACAGGGAGCGGACGAGGGTCGATACCTGGTCGCACCTGAGGTCGCGGTGCTCCTGCCTACCAGCGGTTCCACTGGGGCTCCACGTGGAGTGCTACTAACGGCAAGCGGCCTGCTCGCCTCAGCGCGGGCCACACACACGCATCTCGGCGGTCCCGGTGCATGGCTGTTGGCCATCCCCGTGACAGGAATCGCAGGTCTACAGGTACTTGTGCGATCGCTTGTGGCTCAATGCGAACCAGTGATCTTGACATCTGTCGGCGGGGGTTCGAGTTTTGAGCCAACCGAATTCGCCGATGCCGCATGGACCCTTGATCCTTCGATGCCGGCCTATACGGCCCTAGTGCCAACCCAGGTAGCGCGGCTGCTCGACCAGCCACACGGGCGCAGTGCACTGCAGGGATTTGACGCAGTCCTAGTCGGCGGCGCTCGAACACCCAGGGTGCTGCTTGATCGTCTCGATGACGCACACGTACCAGCTGTCACCACATACGGAATGACCGAAACCAGCGGAGGCCTGTTCTATGACGGCCTCGCGCTCACGGGCGCGGCAGCGCGCATCTGCGATCCCGACACCGAAGGAGTCGGCCGGATCGAACTGACCGGACCGATGATCGCCGGCGGCTATCTCTTTCCATCGACCGATGACAACACGAACACCACCACGACTTTCACTGGCGCCACGCTGCTGACAAGTGACGTCGGCCGGTTGCATGGCGCAGAACTCGAAGTGATCGGGCGCATCGATGACGTCGTGCAGATCGGTGGCACAAATGTTGCGGTGTCGGCTGTCGAAGATGTTCTCGCCCACGTGACCCGCGATGTCTGTGTGCTCGCGGATCCCGACGACACTTGGGGCGCCCGACTCACGGCCTACGTCGTTGCAAGTGACCGCGCTTCCACTGACCGCGCTTCCACTGACCGCGCTTCCAGTGACCTCGTTGCCACTGACCAGGGCATTGCTGATCTGCTCACTAGCGAAACCACTGCGCCCCAAACCACTGCGCCCGAAACCACTGCGCCCCAAACCACCGCGCCCCAAACCACTGCGCCCGCGCTAAGCGATCCCACGCCTGACGATGCGGCGCTCGCCGATCTGGTGCGCGCGCAACTCGGTGCCGCTGCCGTTCCGCGCGAGTGGGTCCGGGTCAACGTGATCCCCTATCTGCCAACCGGAAAACCCGATCGCGCCGCACTGCGCGCGAAGTAACGTCGCAAGCAATGGCCCAGGCGGCAGACCGGCCAGGCTGCTGACACAATCGCTGCATCATGGCGACGTTGGGGCAGTGGGTGCAGGGCGCTCGTCCGCGTACCCTGCCGGCGGCGATTGCGCCGGTGCTCGTCGGCACCGCTGTGGCCTGGACCCAAATCAGTTCTATTTTCGCTTTAGGTCAATCATCGCAATTCGGTTGGTTCGCCTACTCTCCGCTTCAGGCCGAAGGCACTCTCGAGGCCGGTGCCGCCCCCTGGGAGTCGTTCGTCGACCTCCTCAAGCGACACGGCTCGGTGAGTATTCACGATCTAGTCATCCGCGCGCTTTTCGCACTCGTCGTTGCGCTCGCCCTCCAAGTGGGGGTCAATTACGCCAACGATTACAGTGACGGAATCCGTGGCACCGACGAAGTTCGGGTAGGCCCAATTCGCCTTGTCGGACAACGACTTGCAGCACCAGCGGCGGTGAAGGCGGCTGCCTTCGCCGCGTTCGGTATCGCTGCAGCAGCCGGGCTCATCCTCGTCTTCATCACCCAGCAGCCGTGGCTGATCGCAGTGGGTGCCGCAGCGATCCTGGCCGCTTGGTTTTACACCGGAGGCCCAAGCCCATACGGCTACGCCGGCCTCGGCGAGATCTTCGTTTTCGTCTTCTTCGGACTCGTGGCGGTCATGGGATCGACCTACATCCAGACCTTGCAAGGCTCCTGGCTCGCGCTCGCCGGCGGGGTAGCGACAGGTGCGCTATCGGTGGCGATCTTGCTCGTTAACAACTTGCGTGACATTCCTACCGATCGGCTCTCGGGTAAGCGCACTCTTGCCGTCCGCATCGGGGATCCGGCGACCCGGCTGGCCTTCACCATTGCCATCGCCACACCATTTGCGATCGTGCTAGGTATCGCCGCGACCGGTCGACCCTGGGCGCTGGTCGGACTCGCGGCCCTGCCACTTGCGATCCGCCCAATTCGCACGGTACGAGGTGGCGCGAGCGCCCGAGACTTGATACCAGCCTTAGCCGGCACTGCCCAACTACTGCTTGCCTACTCCGTACTGCTCAGCCTAGGCCTGGTCCTGTCCAGCTGACGGTGGCAGATCGCTTGGCGGAGTATCGAATAGTTCATCGCCATCCTCGGCACGAGAAGACGCGTCGATCCGATCATTGAGCCGTCGAAATCCCGAGGAGAAACCGCCTACCGCCGATTCGCGGGTGCGGCCCAGCAGAAAGACCGACGCGAATCCCGAGAGCAGGAACGCGAAAACCAACAGCCATAACTGCCGCAGCCCGAACAGGTAGAGCACCACTAGGACAGCGACGAATACGACAATGCGTAATCCTGTGTAGAGCAGCACCGGGTGCGACGCGGCGA
Organism: uncultured Actinomycetes bacterium; assembly: GCA_903918645.1. GTDB lineage: Bacteria > Actinomycetota > Actinomycetes > S36-B12 > CAIYMF01 > Longivirga. The sequence continues at coordinate 7,496 of CAIXFH010000162.1, forward strand.
TCGAGGTGCGCTCGACTGGGCCAGTCACGGAGTCAGGCGCTGGCACTGTTTCTGGAGTGAGGTCGGGGTCAGTCACATCAACCACCGTATGTCGGCGATTAGTGCGCGAGCCAACTGGCCCTGGAACTGGGCAAGACAACCGGCGCCCGCACCCGCTGGACTACCTCGCCTACCCACTATCTACGACCTATACCCGCTCGCCGGGAGTGGTACCCGAGTCATCGCCCTCGCCGGCTGAAGGCGGGGTGGCGCCATCGGCCGATCCGTTCTTGCCTTCACGACGCTTGCGCATGCGCACCTGCCAGGCGTCATCGTCGATTCGACGTAGGAAGGCCGGATCGTCGTCAGGGGCAGTAGTGCCTCGCCGACGACCAGGGAGCATAACCCCGACCCCAGCACCCACTGACTCGCGCGCCCGACCAAAGATCAAGAAGGCAACTGCGCCGGCAACGGGAATCATGATGATGACCAGGAACCACAGCCATTTGGGTAGTGCTCGGATGAGCGGCGCGGGGGTCTGAATCAGATCAATGAAGGAATAGAGGACAACCACGAAGGCCACCGCATAGATCAGAAATCTCATTGCTCTCACTTCCCCCATCGAGCGTGTGCAATTCGCAGGCCGCGCGTTGACTTGTTAGAAACAGTTCGAAGTACCGGAGTTGCTTGCTCCTATACCCCTGAGTATGAATGAAGTCCGGTGATCAACATGTTGACACCGAAATAGTTAAATACGAAGCAGCCAAAAGCGATGAGGGCAATGACCGAAGCCTTTCGGCCCTTCCAGCCAGCAGTCGCTCGCGCATGTAGGTATGCGGCGTAGGCAACCCAGGTGATGAAGGCCCAGGTCTCTTTGGGATCCCACCCCCAGTAGCGGCCCCAGGCGTTCTCAGCCCAGATTGCGCCGGCAACGATCGCGAAGGTCCACAGCGGGAACATGAATGCGTGGATCCGATAGGCCATGGCGTCGAGGGCGTTTGAAGCTGGGAGTCGACGAGCCAATCCGTCAAGGAAGTAGGGCTTACCGGCAACAGCGCGGCGCTCACCAGCATCTGCCACCAAGAACAAGCAGGTGACCGCGGCACCCACACAGAAGGCGCCACCGCAGACAACGGCAGCCGACACGTGGATCACCAGCCAGTAACTCTTCAGAGCTGGAACCAACTGCGCAGCTTCGGTGTAGAGCACAGTGACCGCAAGGCCAAGGGTCAGCAGCACTGGAATGACGACGAAGATCCCAAGCCAACGCAGATCGCGCTTGAGCGAAAGGACCACGAAAGCGAGCGAGATCGCGAATGCAGACGTGAGCGAGAACTCGTACATGTTGCCCCAGGGCACGCGACCCACTGAGAGCCCTCGCAGCGCGAGGGCGATCCCGAGCAGGATGGTCGCCAGCCAAGTGACCGACATCCCGATGTTGCCCGCACGACGGCCTGGTGGGCGAGCACCATCGTCGGGGCCACCGAGCGTGGTGACAACACGAGTCGCCAGTGCCACCCCACCGGTGGCAGCCTCAGCAACAGCAGGGGCAGCGGGCACCAAGTCGCGACCGCGGGTCGACGCCAGTGAGATTGCGAACGCGAACATCGCAACTGTGTAGGCCGCCATCGAGCCGTACACGAAGATGTTGCTGTACGCCGCGAATGTCTCGTTAACAAGCACCTTGCTGACCTCCTATGCCCCAGCCGGGGTCGAACTGCTGATCCTCGCCGAGGCGACGAGCGCTGTTGTGAGTTCCTCGACATCATCAGACACCGTGGCGTGCTCTGAGCGAGTCATCCCCGCAACCTCCACAACGGTATCCCCATTCCCGGCAAGCGACACCCTGACCCATACCCTTCGCCGACGGACCAACAGTGATAAGGCCAACCCGGCAATCGCAGCGATCGCTGACGCGAGCGCGAACCCCTTGCCCGGATCACGAGCAACCGTGAACGAGGCCCACTCGACGTAGCCATCAAGGGTGACCGTGCCGTGTCCCCCGGGCAGGGTCCACGATTCACCTGGACGCAGCGCCTCGATGCCCAGCCGCTGCATCGCTGAGGTATCAAGCTTGTAGACCGACTGCGCGCGTCCGCTGTCGAGGCCAAGATCGCCAACCCACGCCGAGATGAAAACCGCTGGGTCGTCCGGCGCAGGGAAGGTCGAGTGCGGCCCGAGCACGGCGTCGACAGCCGCGGTTGGCAGGAAGAAGCCCTGCAACCCCAACTGCGGCACGGTGTCAGGGACCTTGGCAACCCCAGTCGAGGTGTAGTTGCCATCCTGCGGCAAGAACACCACCGAATCGCGGAAGATGACCTGGCCCTTGGTATCTCGCACGGTGATGGTTGGCGCGTAGCCGTGGCCGACGAGGAAGGTCTTCACGCCGTCTACCACGAGTGGATCATTGACCTCGATAGTCCGCGCTTCCGGCGCGCTTCCCGGCTCGGAGGTCAACTTCACCTTCGCGGAGAACTCGCGAGCGGCACCGTTTTGCTGTCCGCCCCGCTGATAGTCAGCGACGAAGTCAGTCAGGGTGAAGGCAAACGGCGGCAAGGACGAATCGTTGAACCATCGGCCAGGTGCAAATGAATCGAACTGGGCGCGAGTGTCAGCGAACGACGAGCCCTCGCGAACAATCACGGTGCCGCGGAAGCCGAGCAATGCGCCAAGGCCGACAGCGGTCAACAGCCCGAGCAAAGCCAGGTGGAAGACCAGGTTGCCCGTCTCTCGCGCGTAACCCTTTTCGGCAGCGACCCAGCCGGTGGCCCCGTCAAACTGCGACGTGTCGACGCGCCACCGCTGGCGACGCAGTATGCCGGCGGCATCGTCGAGAACGGCCTGCGAATTCGCGTCAACGTTGAGAACGCGGTACTCGTCAAGTCGCGAAAGATTACGAGGTGCGACAGGCGGACGAGAACGCAAGATTCGCCAGTGCTGCATGGTGCGCGGCAGGACGCAGCCAGCAAGTGAGACGAACAGCAGGATGTAGATGGCGGCGAACCAAGGCGAGGCGAACACGTCGAACATGCCGATCTTGTCCATGAACCGACCAAGCACCGGCTTATCGGTGATGTACTGCGTGACCTTCACAGGCGCCGAACCACGCTGCGGGAAGATCGAGCCAGGGATCGAGGCGAGCGCGAGCAGGAACAGCAGCACGAGTGCGGTGCGCATGCTGGTGAGGGTGCGCCAGACCCAGCGCAGCCAACCGAGTAATCCGAGCCCAACAGGATCAGTCTGCACGGGCTGGGTCGACAGCGCCGGAGTGGATGGCTCAGCGGAGGCCTCGGTGGAAGCATCGGTGGAAGCATCGGTGGAGGCATCGGTGGTGGGCTCTTCAGCCGCTAGATCAGCACCATTACCTGCATCAATACCGCTCATAGCGAAACCCCAAAACCGCTTGCCCACGAACGCATTCCGATCGTTAGGTCGCCCCAGAGGCCAGTGACCAACAGGACCCCGATGCCAACCAAAAGGGCTCCACCTATACGCATGACGAGCAGGCTGTGACGACGCACCCAACCGAGGGTGCCAAGTGCGTGACGGAACAGCAAACCGACGACGATAAACGGCAGCCCGAGGCCGAGGCAGTAGGCGAACGACAGCAATGCACCCCGCACCGCGCTGCCTTCAGTGAAGGCCAGGCTCTGCACCGCGGCCAGAGTCGGGCCGATACATGGGGTCCAGCCCAGACCGAACAGCGCACCAAGCAATGGCGCACTCCATAGCCCGACCTCGGGAACCCGATGCACCCGCCACTCACGCTGCATGCCCGGGATAACTCCGAGAAACGCGAGCCCCAATCCGATCACCACAACACCAAGCACGCGCGTGATGGGCTGCTGATAGCGCACTAGTGCCTCGCCCAGCGCGCCGAACAATGCGCCATAGGCAACGAACACCGTGGTGAAGCCGAGCACGAAGAGCAATGAGCCCGCGAGCACTCGAGTGCGGCGGTGTGCTGTCGCGGTACTGCCCTCGGTGAGCACCGCGTCACCGACGGATCCGGGCGAGGCTCCTCGAGCGACGCTCTCCCCGGAAAGTTCTGCCCCGGAAAGTTCTGCCCCGGAAAGGCCAGTGACGAAGGAGAGGTAGCCAGGTACAAGTGGCAGCACACAAGGCGACAGGAATGACACAGCCCCAGCGGCAAAGGCGATCGGGGCCGCGAGGAGCAAGGACCCAGCGGTGATGGTGTCGGTTGCGCTCATGTCAGCTCGGCTCTCGCAGTACAGGCTCGATCAGGCCGAGCAGCCGCGACTTGTCGACCTCACCGAGTGCTCGCGCCGCCACTCTGCCCTGCCGGTCGAGGACCAGCGTGGTCGGAATTGCTGACGGTGGGAGTTGCCCGCGGAAGGCCAAAATGAGTGAGTTGTCGCCATCGAACATGGACGGGTAAGAGATATCGAACCGGCGGGTAAAGGCCCGTGCGTTGTCGACCGAATCCTTTGAGCCCGAGACGATTCCAACGAAGTCAACGCCCTTGGACTTCGTCTGGCTAAAGACGGTCTCAAGTGCGCCAGCCTCGCCGCGGCAGGGGGCGCACCATGACGCCCACATGTTGACGACAACCACGTGGCCACGAAGCGTGGCCAGATCGAGCTTGGCGCCCTCGAGGGTGGTGCCAGACACCACGGGTGCCGGATCGCGATCTGCCGGAGAAAGAATGGTGGTTGAGCCATCACCCGACACATAGTGCGACGAGTCATCGACACTGCCTGAAGTTGCGCCGCATCCGGCGAGCAGTACCACGCCAGCGAGAACGCGGGCGACGGCGCCTCGGACTCTCACGCGAATACTCCTTGGTCTACTTGTCGTGCTTTGCGTGAATCCTGGGTAACGATGACCACGCGTGATTGGTTCCGCTGGGCCGCAGTCTCAGGCCCCCTTCGCCTGCTGGGCCGACTTCCCACCCTTACGCACTAGATCTGCCGCAGGCTCGGTGTAGGTGATCGCAACAAGGCGATCATCGTCAAAGGACAGCGACGTGATGCTGGCGAGGCTGCACTGCCGCTTGCGCGGATCGTGGAAGAAGCGACGGTTCTCAGCATCGAGGCGCGCTATCCACACTGGCAGCTGGTGACTCACGAGCACAGCTTCGTGCCCGCGAGCCGCCTCACGAGCGGTGGCTACGGCCGCCCGCATTCGCGACGCGACCTCGGCGTAAGGCTCACCCCAGCTTGGCGTGAAGGGGTCGTACAAGAGACGCCAGGCAGCCGGATTGCGCAGGGCACCATCGCCGACCGAGATCTTCTTGCCCTCGAACTTGTTGGTGGCCTCGAGGATGCGATCGTCAATCCCCACTCTCAAACCGTGCGCCAGCGCCACCGGTGCGGCGGTTTCCTGCGCGCGTTCAAGTGGCGACGAGGTGACTATCGAGATATCACGATCAGCCAATGCCTCGCCGACGCGCTCGGCCATCTGCTTGCCGAGGTCGGACAGGTGGAAGTTGGCAAGGCGTCCATAGAGCACGCCCTCAGGGTTGTGGACTTCGCCGTGACGCAACAGGTGAACAACGGTGCGCGTGGTCATACGAACTCCTGAGCTATCTCTGGGTGAGCCTGTGCTGCTGCTTGCGCCGCAGCAGGAAGCGCTGCGACGAGTCGATCGAGCGCATTGTCGTCGTGTGCCGCGGACACGAACCACGCCTCGTAGGCGCTCGGAGGCAGGTACACACCATGATCGAGCATGGCGTGGAAGAAGGCGGCATAGCGCCACGCCTGCTGGGTACGCGCCTGGTCGTAATCGTCTGGGGCCGTAGGGCTAAAGAAGACTGAGAACAGGTTGCCAGCAGTGGCGAGCGCGTGCTCGACACCTGCAGCGGCCAAGGCGTCGGAGACGAGTTGGCCGACCTTTGCCGCGGTGTTGTCGAGGTGCACGTAGAGGTCGTCGGTGCACTGACGAAGCGTTGCTAGACCACACGCTGCAGCCACCGGATTACCCGCCAAAGTGCCCGCCTGATAGACGGGTCCGACAGGAGCGAGATACGCCATGATGTCCGCTCGACCACCAAAAGCTGCGGCTGGAAGGCCACCGCCCATCACCTTGCCGAAGGTCACTAAATCGGGTGCCCAGGACGAGTCGGCGCGCGCCTCGAGTTCGAGCCACCCCGAGCGAGCCACGCGAAAACCAGTCATCACCTCGTCCATGACGAACAAGGCGCCGTGTTCGTGAGCGATGCGGGCCAGCGCTGCATTGAAGCCTGGTCGCGGCGCAACAACACCCATATTCGCGGCGGCGGCCTCAGTGATCACCACCGCAATGTCGTTACCGTGCGCCTCGAACGCGGCCTCGACCGCGCTGATGTCGTTATACGGCAGCACGATCGTGTCGTTGGTCTGGGCGCCAGTGACGCCAGCGGTGTCAGGGAGCGCGAAAGTAGCGATGCCCGATCCAGCAGCGGCCAGCAGGGAGTCGACGTGACCGTGGTAGCAGCCCGCGAACTTAACGACCTTCGAGCGGCCAGTGAATCCGCGAGCGAGGCGCATGGCCGACATCGTCGCTTCGGTGCCACTGCTCACAAGTCGAACCTGCTCGACTGCTGGCACGCGCGACACGATCTCTTCGGCGAGCAGAACCTCGCCCTCACCAGGCGTGCCGAACGAGAATCCGCGAGTGGCCGCAGACTGCACAGCCTCGACAACTTCTGGATGTGCATGCCCCAAAACCATTGGGCCCCAGGAACAAACAAGATCAAGGTAATCGCGACCATCGACGTCAGTGATGAATGCGCCACGACCCGACGCCATGAATCGAGGTGTGCCACCGACCGCGCGGAATGCGCGCACGGGCGAGTTGACTCCGCCCGGTGTTACGTCACGGCCACGTGCAAAGAGCTCCTGGGAACGGGGCGCAGTATCGGGGTAAGTCATGCGCGTCCCTCGTTGATCCAGCGTGCAATTTCGCCAGCCCAGTAAGTGAGCACGATGTCAGCGCCAGCGCGATGAATCCCAGTAACCGACTCGATGACCGCTCGATCACGATCGATCCAGCCACGCTCAGCTGCCGCTTCAACCATCGAGTACTCACCTGAGACCTGGTAGGCCGCGACCGGAACATCAACGACATCGGCTACATCGCGAAGCACGTCGAGATAACTGCCAGCAGGCTTGACCATGATGATGTCAGCGCCCTCCTCGATGTCGAGGCGCACCTCGCGCAACGACTCACGACGATTGGCTGGATCCTGCTGGTACGCCCGACGGTCACCGGTCAACTGTGAATCGACCGCCTCGCGGAACGGGCCGTAAGCGGCGCTGGCGTACTTGGCGGCGTAGGCGAGCACTGAGACGTGATCAGCACCAGCCGCGTCGAGAGCAGCGCGAACGACACCCACCTGACCGTCCATCATCCCGCTCGTGCCCACGACGTCGGCACCGGCTTGCGCGAGAACAATGGCCATCTCGGCATAGCGATCAAGGGTGGCGTCGTTGTCGACTCCCCCCTGCTCGTTGAGAACGCCGCAGTGACCGTGATCGGTGAACTCGTCCAAACACAGGTCAGCCATCACGACAAGTGAGTCACCAACTTCGGCACGGACGTCGGCAACCGCGGTCGACAGGACACCGTCGGGATCGGTTGCGCCCGAACCCGAGGGGTCGCGCATCAGCGGCACGCCGAACAGCATCACGCCACCGAGCCGGAGTTGCGCCGCCTGCGCAGCAGCGCGTCGCAGCGAATCGCGAGAATGCTGCACGACACCAGGCATCGAGTTGATCGGCGACGGCTCCGCAAGCCCCTCACGGACGAACATCGGCAGCACCAAACCCGCTGAGTGCAGCCGCGTTTCAGCGACGAGCCGGCGCACCGCAGCAGTGCGACGTAACCGACGTGGGCGCTCGACCGGGAAGCTCACGATCAGGTCGCCTTACGGCGCGATCCGCCCCGACGTTTGCTCGGTCGCCAGACTGATTCGCCAGCCTCGGCCGCGGCCAAGCGCAGAGCATCACCATGTGCGGCAAGGGCTTCGGCGAGTGCGGCTACCGACGGCGTCTCAGCAAGGACGTCGACCCGAAGGCCATGCTCCTCAGCCGTTTTGGCCGTGGCAGGACCGATGCACGCAACAACGGTGGTGGCGTGGGGCTTACCTGCGATGCCCACCAGGTTGCGGACGGTGCTCGACGAGGTGAACAGCACCGCGTCGAAACCACCGGTCTTGATCGCCTCACGGGTCTCTGCCGCAGGTGGCGCCGCGCGAACCGTGCGGTATGCGGTGACGTCCTCGACCTCCCAGCCAAGTTCGATCAGACCGGCGACCAAGGTCTCGGTCGCGATATCAGCACGCGGCAGGAAGACCCGGTTGATCGGATCGAAGATCGGGTCGAACTCGGGAAAATCTTCGAGTAAGCCCGCAGTGCTCTGCTCCCCACTGGGAACGAGGTCAGGGCGAACCCCGAACGCGGTGAGCGCTGCTGCGGTCTGCTCACCGACGGCAGCGACCTTGAGCCCGGCGAATGCGCGGGCGTCGAGGCCATACTCGTCGAACTTCTCGCGGACAGCTCGCACAGCGTTCACACTCGTGAACGCGACCCACTGGAATCGCCCTGACACGAGGCCAGTGATGGCGCGATCCATCTGCTGCGGTGTACGAGGCGGCTCAACTGAGATGGTCGGAACCTCGACGCCGACAGCGCCAAATCGAGTGAGCTGATCAGACAGCGCACCCGCCTGCTCCTTAGTGCGCGGCACAAGCACTCGCCACCCGAACAACGGCTTGCTTTCAAACCATGACAGCTTCTCTCGGAACGCAACGGTCTCACCGATGACGACCAGGCCGGGCCCAGCCTGCTTGGCGTTCTTTACCGCCAGCGGCAGCTCAGCCAGGGTCGAGGCGATTGTGCGCTGTTCGACCGTGGTGCCGCCGCGTGTAATCGCGATGGGCGTACCTGGTGCGCGGCCCGCCGCGGTGAGCGCGCGGGCGATGTCGACAGCGCGATCGGCGCCGCCGAGCACGACGAGCGTGACACGCGCGTCCGCGTGCGATGCCCAGTCGACGCCCGGGTCGTCGGCGTCGACGACGCGAACCTCGCGAGCCTTACCGCCCAGCAGACCGATGCCCGCGTAGGCAGGGATGCCGGTCAGGGTGGAGACACCCGGCGCGATATCGAAGGCGATCTTGGCCTTGACGAGCACCGCGGCCTCGGTGGGCAGCGCGCCATCAAGCAACGGGTCACCGGAGTAGAGACGAACAACGGCATGCCCAGCCTTTGCGGCATCAGCCACGAGTTTGGCTCGTACTGCGTGATCAAGCGGTAGCCCATAGTCGTCGAGTGCAGCGTTGACCTTGGCGTGCGGCGACACGAGCGCTCGAGCGAGGTCGACGACGTCGACATCTGCGATGACGACATCGGCCTCACGCAAGAGCGTGGTGGCGCGCACCGTCAGCAGGTCGGGGTCGCCAGGACCCACTGCGACGAGCGAAACGGAGCCCATGGGCTTGGTACGGGGACGGGTGGTGCTGGCGCTCATGATGCGCTTCCCTTCACGGGATATGAGGTGCCGGGAACTCCAGCAGCGATGAGTTCGGCAGCGAGGTTGAACCCCACTGACGCCGCATCACCTGCTGGACCGGTGACGGACTTGCGTACCTGGATTCGGCCGTCAGCACTGACGA
>CAIXFH010000163.1 GCA_903918645.1 uncultured Actinomycetes bacterium
ACCTCAGCGAAGCCGTCTCTCCCGATCACCAACGCACGCACCCGCGGCGGAGCGTTAGAGATGAACACGTCGTCGGCCGTAATGTCGTCAGGCGTAAGCCAGATCGCGCTGCGGACAAGCCACGCCGCCGTCCACTCACGCGCAAGCGCGAGCATGGCTGCCTGCCACTCAGGAGGTAGAAGTACCACGGTGGCCACGGCCGGCTGGTCGCTCATGAGAGGGAATCTGCGCTGTCCGTCACTTTGGTAATCGACTGCAAGATGGATTCGTGAGCCCTACGGATCGGCTCTCGAAGCTCCCAGGCGAGGGTGGTGAGGAATGGATCTTGGCTCTTCTCTACCTCATGGAAGTGCTGCTCGTAGCTGTTCAGCGACTTATCCAAACCGTCTCGCACGCGCTCTCGGCGGGTATCGAGCGTGTCCTGCGCAGTACCGGCCCAATTTGGTGGCGGAACAGGCGCGTCCTGAAGCAGGACAGCATTTCGAATCCAGTTTGCCAGCTCGTCGTCCGGCCCAGCGAGGTCGCGACCAAGTTCGATGACTCGCTGGTAGGGAAGGAGAGGTGTCAGGCTCGACTTGAGGTCGCAGTCTGCCATTGCGATCAACAGAGAGATCATGACACCGGGCAGTTGCTCTTTGTCGCCGCCGTCAGTGCCAAGCAGTGGATAGGGGAAGTCAACCATCTGCTTAGCCGTCGACACCCAGACCCTGGTGCGCCAACCGAGGTTGGGTTGGGGGGAATCGAGCTCGCGCTGGCCGAGGATGCCACTCATCAACCAGCCCTCGATGAAATTGTTGAACGCCTCGGGCACCATAGGAATGGTCTCCATCAGGGGCCGAGCACGCTTCAACTTCCAGAACCCCCGACGCGAGTCTGGGTCGGCGCTCTGAGCCATCCACCGCTTAATCACAGGCTGCATCAAACTGCTCAGAGCCATCGCCGAGGATGCGCTGGGCGACGCCTGGAAAACTGTGATTTCGGCTGCGTTTGTGTGGCCGAACCACTTGGGAGACATGTCGCTGTTCCAAAACCCCGCTGCTGTCAGGGCACCCTCGATTTGGGTGTAGTGCTCGTCGGTGGGGTCCACCGGGATCCGCGACACGATCGACAAGGGCTTCGTTCCCCGCCCAGGGTGCAGGTTGGCCATGAGGATCTTGTTTTCCTGAACCAGCGGTGCACCGATGCTGAAAGCTTGCACCAGTTTGGCGGTGAAATCGGAGCGTCTCCTGTTGCGTTCAACAGGGTCTGCCGGAGACAGAAAGTCGCGTAGCGGCTGGACGACGTACTTGCCAAGCGCCAGTTCCGAGTCCTCGAGGACGCTGGAAGCCCGGTCAAGGAATTGGATGGGTCTGGCTACTGATACGACTTGCGCCTTCACCGGCATAGCGGCGGTTGTCGCTTGCGCCTCACTGACCCTGGTAACCCAGCCCGGTTCCGATCTGAGGAAAGAATCCGACAACTGCCGGCCGTTGAGGCTGGCCCCGGCCACTGTAGACGCGATCAGGTGCTCGGTCCACTGCTCGCGGTCATCAGGCTCCAGACTGGCCATGGTGAGGTCACGCAACATATCGGGGTAGTCCGCAGGATCAACGAGCAGGAGCTCGGTGGGCCCAGGCTGGAACTGCTTGCCAGCTGGCTGACCGAGGCGTGGGTATCCGCTCAATGGGTTGGGCCGGCCGTCATCGAGCTGGTCAGCCCTGACGCGTTGCAGTAACTCGGCTCGGCCGAGGCGCAATCCGTCGGAGAGCGGCGCCAAGTAGTTCTCTTCGAGGTCCAGCAGCAGGGCCGAAGCTAGCCGGTAACGTGCCGCACCCTCCTGCATCAGCGCAGCCTTAGCGATCAGCGCCTTTACCTGCGCGAATATCGGGTGACCCGGTTCGATGTGAGTCAACCCCGTCTCAGTGAGCAGTGAGCTGAGCCGGGCAGGCAGATCATCCAGGGTGCGTCGCTGGGCCTCGGCCTGGGGCGGCAGTTGCACGCTGGCCGAGTAACGGACATCGGCGCGCAGCTTCTCGGCCAGACCCAGCGCCACCGCCAATCCTCCACGACCCGATGCCCGCCGGGTCAGCAGCGCAGGCAGATTCTGCCTCTGGCTGTCAACCCACTGTTTTGCCACAGGCCTACGCGCCAATTCAGCATTCGCCATGAAGTCGGCTATTCCCACCTCGAGGTAGGTCTGAATGTTGCGCAACCACTTCGAGACGTCCAGCCCCTTGTTTGTCGCGCCCGCTGAGGCCTTGGCCAGCAGCGAGGAGGCCATAGTCTCGGCCATCGCGCCGAGCTCGGGACTCCTAAGGGCATCGACCACGTCGTCGTGTGGCGCACCGTCCAAGTCCT
>CAIXFH010000164.1 GCA_903918645.1 uncultured Actinomycetes bacterium
CGCTCGCTCACAATGACTGCGTGCTCGAGGGCATCCGGATCAAACCGCCCGTTGCGCCACGGCAGCGGCCGGAAATCAACGGGATCTGGGACACCAAAGTAGGAGAACGGCACAAGCAGCTTCCGTTCGATGCCCTCGGCGAGCCCGCATTCATAGACCAGGTTGTCTTCGCACAGAGACAGAAGGTCGGCACCGTCAGCGCGGTCAGGCGTCGCGGTGATGCCGAGCATGAACTGCGGACGCAACCGGCCCAGGAGCCTGCGGTAGGTGGCGGCCGCCGCGTGATGGAACTCATCGATCACCACGTAGTCGAACTGCGACGGATCGATGTCATCGAGGTGCAGTGCCAGCGTCTGCACGGTCGCAAACACCAGGTCGCTATCCCCCGGCTGACGATCGCCGATCATGAGACCCGCGGTCGCTAGGGGCCTCACGCGCCGGAAGACAGCCCTCGCCTGCAGGAGGATCTCCTCCCTGTGCGCCACGAACAGCACGCGCTTGAACTGTGGCCGGGTGCTGTCGAAGGCCGCCAGCCAGGTCTTGCCCAGCCCGGTCGCCATGACCACCAAGCCAGCCCCGAAGCCTTCAGCTCGGCTCGCTTCGAGCGCTGTCAGTGCCTCCCGTTGCACTGGGTTTGGCGAGACAGCCGCGGCCGGAGGCTCAATCGGCTCTGGCGACGCGACCGCCATCCCAATCGCTCTCGTTGCTTCCTCGTAGTCCGCAACGACGCTCGGAGTGAGAACGACGCTGCGCGTGTCAGACCACAGCCGCTCGAACTCAGCCGAGGCCTCGTCCAAGGCCGAGGGATCCCGTGTCCCGAGAGTCCACTCGACCCCATCCAGGAGAGCTGTTCGGCTGGCATTGGCGCTGCCGATGTATGCCCAGCGACGGCGTCCACCGTCAGAGAGCAGATATGCCTTGGGGTGGAACGAGGTCTGTCCCGCACGGAACAGCCGCGATTGGAATCGCTCCCCAAACTCCTCGCTCCGCGACAACAAGCGTTCGAGTGCTCGCCGCTCGGTGATTCCGAGATAGTCGCCGGTCAGCACGCGCACTTCACCGCCACGGTCAAGGATGCGATCCAACAGCGGCTCAAGCAGCACCAACCCGGACTGCATCACAAAACTGACGAGAACATCCGCCCGTTCGATCGGTTCGCCGTTAACCACGTCGATGAGCGCCGGCCCCAACGGATGACTCGGGCCGTGCCAGAGCTGTCGCGCGCGCGGAGCCAGGTAGTTGCCGCCAGGCAGGACATGCCGAACCCCACCACGCGGGTCTGGCACGTCGCCTTCGTAGCGGGGAATGACGTGTACGTGAAGGTGGAACACTGTCTGCCCAGCAGCCGCACCCGCGTTGAAGCCAACGTTGTAGCCGTTAGGCGAGAACTCGAGATCGAGTTGACCCTTGACCTCGTCGACCAGTTCGAACAGCGCGACTTTCTCCTCAGACGTCGCTCCCCACCAGTCGGCAAAGACCCGCCGCGGGACGACGAGGGTGTGGCCCGGGCTGACCGAGAAGGCGTCCCGGAAGGCGAAGGCCAGCTCGTTGCTCGCGGTCCATCTGTCAGGAGGTACGTCGAGGAAGGGCGATCGCTCGTTCACGCTGCTCAACCTATGTGTGACAGCTCGCGGTTGAGCCGGAAACGCACGGCCGTCCGTCGGAAACTGTCCGGGGTGGGCTCGGTGGGGCCGAATCCTGCGCGTTCGCAGGGAATCTCCCCGCGCCACCCACGCGGACCCACTCCCCCAGATGGGAACTAGCCCGTCACCGATGCCTGGTTGAAGAAATCATTCGCCATGGGACGGTGAAGATGCCACGTGATGGCGATAGGCCGTTCACCCTGGTGGCTCATGATCGATGCGCTGCCTAGACAACGAAAGGCACCTGGGCCCTTCCACTCGTTCGCCTTCGTTACTCGAGCCAGGATCACGACGTGCGAGCCCCGAGTGGCATGCGAGAGGTATCGCTGCCCAGTC
>CAIXFH010000165.1 GCA_903918645.1 uncultured Actinomycetes bacterium
AGAGCCCCTCATCCTCTGCGAAGTACATGTAGGCCTCTACCACCTGCCCATTGACTTCGATTGTCTTGGTGGGCAACTCTTCGGGTAGCCCGGCTGCACGCAGGCTCGCGCGTTTCAGCGCGGCCAGCTTCTTGCCGAACATCGCCTCGTACTCCTTCGGGGGCACTTTCTTGGCCAGCAAAAAGGCTCGCACGCTCAACTCCTTCCGCTGCGGAGGCGCCGAGGAGCGCAGCTCTGACCCGACCAAGTCGCGGAGGTGCAGTCGAGCGCGGTCGTCAGGAGACACGCCAAGTCGAGCGACGGACTCGAAGCAGCTCACGTACGTCTCCACTTGAACCTTGCGGTCTTCGGCCTGCAGCTTCAAGACTTCGGAGCACGCCTTCTTCTGGGCCGTCTCATACTCGAGGTCCATCATGCGTCTCTTGTGGCTGAGCATGAGCTCCATCTCCGCCCTCCGGTGCGCCTCTGGAATAGCCTCCTCCGCCTGCCTCCGCTCGGCGTGCTCTCCGATGGCCCGCAAGGGATGGTCGGGGTCGTGCTCTACGAGGTACTCCTGGAACTTGCGGTTGGCCTTGATGCGATCGATGAGGGACTCGTCGCCGCCCTCTACGCGAAGCAGCGCGTCCACGGCGCGACGGCGCACCTCGGCACCGAAGTCGCTGCCAGGGATCACGCAGAGCAGCTCGCCGGCACCCTGTACGTCCAGCGCCAGCGATGCTTGACCCCGTGATCCTGGAAAATGAACCCTGTAGATTTGGAGACATAATGTCTCCAATTCCACAGGATTTTCCACAGGTTCCTCGGCCTCCAAATCAACCTTGTAGTAGTCCTTGAAGAGGCGGAAGACAATCTGTTGTGCGGTCTTGTAGTCGCATTTCCTCGCCGCCATCACGAGGTCAATGGCGCCCAGGACGAAGATCGTGCCCTCGCCGCTCCTCCTGGGCGTGCGCATGTGCCGCCCTGCACCCAAGGGCGTCCCGAAGATCTCGGACACCCGCGCCAGCGTCGCGACGTCCTCCGGTTTCTCCTGCAACTTCTGGACCTCCACTGCCAAGAGGTCATCGGCGCGGTTGCGATCGACTCCGCGCGCCACGAGCGTCTCCAAGAGATCCGCTCCCTCAAGGATACTGAGGGCCGGCTTGCCGCAGACCACGGCCAGAAACCGTGGCACCTCCTCTGGAGCCACGGCACGCCGCGTCTTTGGCTTGCCCAAGACCTTTACGTTCGTCACATGCACGCCCTCGCTCGCCAAAAGCGTCTCTCCACCCGATCCCTTCGTCTTGGCCGCTTTGTCGAAGTTGTACCACGCGTCCATGCCATCTGTTTTCTGCTTTGCGACCGCCAGGATCCCGAAGACGCACCACCCAGGATGCGCCTGCCCCTCCACCAGAGGGTTGCGTGCCGTATCCTGAATTGGAACCTCGAGGAAGCTGCGGCGGGTCGACATGGCTGCGATAAATGTGGTGTCGAGCTGCTTCTCAAAATCTTTTGATCTATGACCAATCGCTGGCT
>CAIXFH010000166.1 GCA_903918645.1 uncultured Actinomycetes bacterium
ACCACGTCACCGCACCACGTCACCGCACCACGTCACCGCACCACGTCACCGCACCACGTCACCGCACCACGTCACCGCACCACGTCACCGCACCACGTCACCGCACCACGTCACCGCACCAAGCAAGCGGCACTAGGCAAGCGGCACTAGGCAAGCGGCAAGGCCAGCCAGGGCAACGAATTTGTGAACATTTTGTGTTTGCTGAGAACCCGTGACTATTGGGTCCTACAGCGGAATACTGGAACAACCCCGTATCACTGGACACTCACGAGAGGTGAGGGCATGCAGACACCTGCGCCCGTCGAATACGCGAAGGCCTCCTCAATTGCCGAGGCCATCTCGCTGCTCGAACAGAACGGTGACGAGTCCCGAGTTATTGCCGGTGGCTACAGCCTGCTTCCGATGATGAAGCTCAGGCTCGCCCGCCCCGACATGCTCGTTGACATCAACGGCATCGCCGAGTTGAGCGGAATCCGCATCGAAGGTAACGAAATCGTGGTCGGAGCACTGACTCGGCACAGCGAGATTCTCAGCTCCGCCATCCTGTTTGAGCACTACCCCCTCTTCCGCCAGGCCGAGCACGTCATCGCCGACCCGATCGTCCGCGTACGCGGCACCATCGGCGGCTCGATGTGCCAGGCAGACCCTGCGGCCGACCTATCGGCCATCGGTTCCGCGCTTCGCGGTACTGCCGTGATCGCCAACTCTGGCGGCACCCGCACCGTGCCCATGCGCGAGTTCCACACGGGCCCCTATGACACCGTGGTTGCAGCCGGGGAGATCCTCACCGAGGTTCGTTTCCCGATCCGTCCAGGAGCAGGCAGTGCTTATGAGAAGGTCGAGCGCCGTGCCGGCGACTGGGCCGTCGCATCAGCCGGAGTGTTCGTCGTTGTCAGCGGCGGCATCGTCACCGACGCAGGTATCGGCCTCACCGCAGTTGGCGCCGACCACTACTGCTCACCTGAGGGCGAAGCCGCACTCATCGGCAAGGCTCCAACCGAGGACAACCTCGCCGCCGCAGCCAAGGCTGCAAGTGACTCGTCCAACCCATACGCCGACCAGCGCGGCCCGGTCGACTACAAGCGCCACCTCGCGTCCGAACTCACACTGCGCGCACTCCGTCGCGCCGTCAACGCCAGCCAGGGAGCCTGATATGCAGGTGACGATTACTGTCAACGGTGTCGAATACACCCGCGACGTCGAGCCGCGCATGCTGCTCGTTCACTTCATTCGCGACGATCTCGAGATGCGCGGCACCCACTGGGGCTGTGACACCTCCAACTGCGGCGCATGCACGCTGTGGGTTAACGGCGAGCCCGTCAAGAGCTGCACGATGCTCGCGGTCATGGCTGACGGCGCTTCAGTATCGACCGTCGAAAGCCTGGCCAAGGGCGGCCAACTCGACCCGATCCAAAAGGGTTTCCAGGAGTGCCACGGACTCCAGTGTGGTTACTGCACACCCGGGATGATGATGACCGGCCGTTGGCTGGTCGACCAGAACCCACAGATCACCCGCGAGGAAATCCGCGAAGGTATCTCGGGCAACATCTGCCGTTGCACCGGGTACAAGAACATCCTCGACGCAATCGAGTACGCAGCCGCGAACCCAGCTACCAGTGAGGTGACCGCATGACCGCCGTTGAAGAGGTTCCGATCAGCGCAGCTGGCAACCCGATCGGCTTTGGCCGGATGCACCGCAAGGAAGACGTCCGATTCCTTCGCGGTGAAGGCAACTACGTCGATGACATCAACCTGCACGGGATGCTGCACAGCGCAATTCTGCGCAGCCCATACGCACACGCCACGATCAACTCAATCGACACCTCGGCTGCGCTAGCGCTGCCCGGCGTCCACGCAGTGATCACCGGTGAAACCCTTGCGGGCCTTGGCCTTGCATGGATGCCCACCCTGTCGTACGACACCCAGGCAGTGCTCGCCACTGACAAGGTGCGCTTCCAGGGCCAGGAAGTCGCGTTCGTCATCGCTGACAGCCGCTATATCGCCAAGGACGCCCTCGAGCTCATCGACGTCGACTACACGCCCCTTCCGGTTGTGGCCGATGCCAAGAAGGCACTCGATGCAGATGCGCCAATCATCCGCGACGACAAAGAGGGCCAGACCAACAACCACATCTACGACTGGGAAGCCGGTAACAAGGCAGACACCGATGCTGCATTTGCTGCTGCAGAGGTCGTCGTCACCGAGGACATCCTGTACCCGCGCGTGCACCCATCACCCATGGAGACATGCGGTTCGGTCGCACACATGGACCCAGTCACTGGCAAGTTGATCCTGTGGACCACAACCCAGGCACCACATGCGCACCGCACTGTGTACGCCTTGGTAGCTGGGCTCCCCGAGCACAAGATCCAGGTCATTAGCCCCGACATCGGTGGCGGCTTCGGTAACAAGGTGCCGATCTACCCGGGCTACGTCTGCTCGATCGTCGGCTCCATCGTCACCGGCAAGCCAGTCAAGTGGATGGAAGACCGCGCAGAGAACCTCATGTCGACCGGCTTCGCCCGCGACTACCACATGAAGGTCTCGATCGCCTCGACCAAGGAAGGCAAGATCCAGGCCGTCAAGGTCGACGTTCTCGCCGACCACGGCGCCTTCAACGGTGTCGCCCAGCCGACCAACTACCCGGCTGGCTTCTTCCACATTTTCACCGGCTCGTACGACTACCCGGCCGCATATTGCTCGGTTAAGGCTGTCTACACCAACAAGGCTCCTGGTGGTGTCGCCTACGCCTGTTCGTTCCGTATCACCGAGGCGGTCTACGCAATCGAGCGCATCGTCGACTGCCTGGCTGCCGAGTTGAAGATGGACTCAGCAGAACTTCGTATGAAGAACCTGCTGCGTCCCGAGCAGTTCCCGTACACCTCGCCCACCGGCTGGGTTTACGACTCGGGTGAGTACGAGAAGACCATGCGCGTTGCGCTCGAGATCGCCGGTTACGACGATCTACGCCGCGAGCAGGCCGAGAAGCGGGCCAAGGGTGAGTACATGGGCATCGGCCTATCGTTCTTCACCGAGGGCGTCGGCGCTGGCCCGCGCAAGGACATGGACATCCTCGGCCTTGGTATGGCCGACGGTTGCGAACTGCGGGTGCACCCCACGGGCAAGGCCCAGGTTCGCCTCTCCGTACAGACACAGGGCCAGGGCCACGAGACAACGTTCGCGCAGATCATCTCGCACGAACTCGGTCTGCCGCCCGAGGACATCGAGGTCATCCACGGTGACACCGATAACACCCCGTTTGGCTTGGGTACCTATGGTTCTCGGTCGACGCCGGTGTCGGGTGGTGCTGCTGCACTCGTCGCACGCAAGGTTCGCGACAAGGCTCGTTTGATCGCCGCTGCGGCGCTCGAATGTGCACCCGACGATCTCGAGTGGGAGCTCGGCCGTTGGTTCGTTAAGGGCGACCCAGAGCGCGGTAAGACGATCCAAGAGTTGGCATTCGCCGCACACGGATCACTCGAACTGCCAGAGGGCGTTGAGGGTCACCTCGATGCGCAGGTGGTCTACAACCCGCCGAACCTTACCTACCCCTACGGTTGCTACATCTGCGTAGTAGACGTAGACCCGGGTACC
The DNA here is from genome assembly GCA_903918645.1 of uncultured Actinomycetes bacterium. Lineage (GTDB taxonomy): Bacteria > Actinomycetota > Actinomycetes > S36-B12 > CAIYMF01 > Longivirga. The sequence goes on from CAIXFH010000166.1 coordinate 3,595, forward strand.
GGCCAGGTCAAGGTTCGTCGATTCATCGCCGTTGACGACTGCGGAACCCGCATCAACCCGATGATCGTCGAGGGCCAGGTTCACGGTGGTCTTGCTGACGGTGTCGGCATGGCACTCATGGAGCTCATCGCATTTGACGAGGACGGCAACAACCTCGGTGGTTCATTCATGGATTACCTACTGCCGACCTCGCTCGAATGCCCCGACTGGGAACTCGGCGAGACCGTCACGCCGTCGCCCCACCACCCCATCGGTGCCAAGGGCATCGGCGAATCAGCCACTGTGGGTTCACCTGCAGCGGTAGTTAACGCCGTCATCGACGCGATCTCACCATTCGGTGTTCGTCACGCCGACATGCCGCTCACCCCTGCCAACGTCTGGCGCGCGATTCAGGGCAACCCGATGCGCACCGACATGGCAGTCGAGTAACACTTAGGTCATGACCACACTGGCGTTGCACGAACGGGCCGAGGACTTACGCAGTCATCGTGTCC
>CAIXFH010000167.1 GCA_903918645.1 uncultured Actinomycetes bacterium
CGAGCCCCCATACGGAATCGAACCGTAGACCTTCTCCTTACCATGGAGACGCTCTGCCGACTGAGCTATGGGGGCCTAAAGCCAGAGCAGCGTACCGGGTTGGCCGAGGTTCCACCAAAACGAGACAGCCGCTTGGCGTAGCAGGCCACCACCTCGCGAACTTGACCATCACCGGCAAGACTAGGCCAGTGACCTGGACCACTGTAGACATACCCGACCAGACCGGCCGACGAGTGATCGTCACCGGTGCCAACTCAGGACTCGGCTACCACACCGCGCTCGAGCTCGCCCGACACGGCGCCGAAGTGATCATGGCTGTGCGCGATCCCGATAAGGGCGCTGCCGCAGCCGATCTCATCACCGCGGAGATCTCTGGGCCAGGCCGGGTCGAGGTACGCGAACTCGACCTCGCCGACTTGGGCTCGGTGCAGCACTTCGCCGAATCCTGCGTCAATGAGCGGATCGACCTGCTCATCAACAACGCGGGAATCATGGCGATCCCCCGCCAACTCACAGTTGATGGCTTCGAACGCCAATTCGGCACGAACCACCTTGGTCACATGGCGCTGACCCTTCGGCTACTACCCGCCCTGGTGCGCACGGGTCAGCAGTTCGGGACGAGCCGCGTGGTTACCGTCTCCAGCGGCGCACATCGCATGGGCCGGATCGATCTCGCGGACCTGATGGGCGAGAAGCGGTATCAGCCCTGGCGCGCGTATGGCCAGAGCAAACTCGCCAACTTGCTGTTCACCCTTGCGTTGCAGAGCCGATTCGACCAACGGCAGTTGCAGGTCGGCGCCTATGCAGCTCATCCGGGATACGCCAACACCAACCTTCAGGGGGTCGCTCCCCAGATGAAGGGCAGCGCAGCGGGAGCCCGCATGGCCTCGTGGGCGAATTCGGTCATGGCCCAGCCCGCCGCCATGGGCGCCCTACCGACCCTGTGCGCAGCGACCGCCCCTGGAGTACCCCCAGGCGCGTTCGTCGGCCCAGACGGGTTCCTCGAGCAACGTGGCCACCCTCGCGTGGTGACCCCGAGTGCAGCTGGACGCGATGCGACCATGGCGGCTCAGTTATGGACTGCGTCAGAAGCCTTGATCGGACTCACCTTCGACGAGGCGCTTCCGGCCTGACCGTGCACCCGGATCGCCCGGAGCGCCCAGAAAGATCCGGGAAGATCCGGAAAGATCACGCAAAGATGCGGGAAACGACAAAGGACGCGACCGAAGTCGCGCCCTTTGCCACGTGCGTGGCGAGTGATGGATTCGAACCATCGAAGGCAAAGCCGACGGATTTACAGTCCGCTCCCATTGGCCGCTCGGGCAACCCGCCAGTGCCGTACGTTCACGGCGCAGGGAAGAATACAAGGCACAGCCACCTGAGGCGAACTCGCCATCGATCCGGCCCCATTAGGGCCAGTTCTCGCCTAAGGTGCAGACGGGCGATAAGGCGCCACAAGCCCGCCTCGCAAGCCAGTCACAAGCCCCGTCACAAGCCAGTCACAAGCCCCGTCACAAGCCAGCCACAAGCCCCGAAGAAACAGCACACCGACGCACCACGACCGCTGCCACACGGCTGCCACAAGAAGGGTCCCACCATGGCCGACAGTAGTTTCGACATCGTGAGCAAAGTCGATCGACAAGAACTGGACAACGCCCTCAACCAGGCAGCGAAGGAACTCGTACAACGCTTTGACTTCAAGGGAACCGAGTCCTCGATCGAGTGGAAAGGTGAGCTCGTAGTCGAGATCACCTCAAGCACCGAGGAACGAGTAGCCGCTGCTCTCGAGGTGTTTCGCGACAAGATCGTCAAGCGTCAGATATCACTCAAGAGCCTGACCGCCACTGACCCCAGGTCATCGGGCAAGGAGTACAAGATCACCTGCACGTTCGCCGCTGGGATCAGCCAAGAGCAGGCCAAAAAACTCGGCAAGATCATCCGCGAGGAAGGCCCTAAGACCGTCAAGTCGCAGGTCATGGGCGAAGAGCTTCGCGTGACGAGCAAGAGCCGAGACGACCTGCAAGTGATCCAGAACTTGGTGCGCGAAGCAGACCTCGACTTTGCGGTGCAGTTCGTTAACTACCGTTGATCGGATGCCGAATCGGCGGGGTCGTTATCGCCGCGCGCCTCGATGGGCACGCTCTGCATCCAGCCGCCAAGCTGTTCCTTCTCGTGGGTGAGGCCACCAATCGTAGGTGCGGCGTACTCAAACTCAGGTGACCAGAACAGGGCGTCGAATGGGCACACCTCGATGCAAATACCGCAGTACATACACAGCGAGAAATCGATCGCGAAGCGGTCCAGGATGTTGTGTGAACGATCACGACCCTGAAGGGTCGTCGCGGGTGTAGTCACCTTGTGGCCTTCGATCTCGATGCACCAGTCGGGACACTCGCGCGCACAGAGCATGCATACCGTGCAGTTTGACTCAAGCAATGCGATCACGCCACGAGATCGATCTCCCTGCTCTGGGAGTACGGCCGGATAGTCGTTCTCGCTCATGGCGTTTCGCCCCCCTCGAGCCGCGGCCAATCCGCTGGAACACCTGGTGGTAACGGACGTCGGCGCGCGCGCTTGCTGACATCCTCGTCGGGCTCGACCCCGCCCGGCCAAGGCCGAGCAACCCGAGCTGCAAGTACAAAGTCCTTGCGCAAGGGATGAGCGCCGAACCCGGCCGGAAGCAACAACGGATCGTCGCGTTCGGCACCCACGAATTCGATGCCGAACATTTCATGTGTCTCTCGCTCGTGCCAGGCAGCACCGCGATAGACCGACGTGACAGTGGCGAGCCGCGGGTCGTCGCGTGCCACTCGCGTACTGATGATCACGTGGTCATGGGCGTCCGGGGTGCTGAGGTGAACGAGCACGACGAAACCCTGATCCAGTTCGTCATAGGCCGTCAGGAAATCAAAGAAGTGAGCGCCAGCTCCATGTGCTGCACTCAGCGAGTCGACCCATCGATCGCGTTGGACCTCGACGGTCGCCGGACTGTCAGTCACGCTCGTCCGAACAACACCGTCAGCGAGAGTTTCGACCAGACACTCGACGAGGGTTCTTACAGCCCCTGTGCGCAAAGTCATGGCTGTTCGATGTTTCGACGAGGGCTAGTTGGCGGCGCTACGAGGGGGCGAGCAAGCACTGCCGCCTGCGTCTGAAAAGCGGGCACGTTCGCAACGTCGTTGGTCGCGATCGCAGCCTGCAGGACCAGCAGCCCTTGCAACAGCGCCTCTGGCCGGGGCGGGCATCCGGGCACGTAGGCATCGACGGGGAACAACTGGTCGACACCCTTGGTCACTGCATAGGAGTCCCAGTACGGGCCACCGCTTGACGCGCAAGCACCGAACGAGAGCACGTATCTAGGTTCGGGGAGTTGGTCATAGAGACGCCGCACCGCTGGAGCAAGTTTGTCGGTGCACGTACCTGAGACGACCAGGATGTGTGCGTCGTCGAGCCCTGGCTCGGGCGAGAGATCCGAGTCGGCGGCTACCCGCGTGCGACCAAGGAGCCCGGCGATAAATTCAATCGAGCAACAGGCCAGCCCCATCCCGACCACCCACAGCGTGTACCGGCGTCCCCACGTGACGCTCACCCGTACGGGAGCGGGCTCTGGCCGCAACAGCTGATCGGCGAAGAGCAGTTCGACCGAAATGGCCATCGACCGTCACCTGCTTCCGATTTCGCCGCGCACGAATAAGCCGTTGAGGTCTGAGCCTAGCGACCGCGCTCGGTTAGGACACGGAGCGCTCGAGTTGCCGGCGAGGGCAGCGGCGAGGGCAGCGGCGAGCTCGGATCACCAACAGCGACACCCCTCCCCGCGAGATAGCAGTGAGTGCCATCGGCTGGCCGCACTCGGGCAAGATGGGACCGCGATGAGTACCCCTCTGATACACGACGAGCACGCTCGAGCTCATGCGCGCCAAGGGTTCATCTTCGGGTTCACTGCATATGCGCTGTGGGGACTTTTCCCGCTCTACTGGGCCTTACTCCAGCCGGCGATGCCCGCCGAGATCCTCGCGGATCGCTTTCTCTGGTCATTCGTCTTTCTGCTGATCACTATGGCCGCCACGCGTTCTTGGTCGCGATTGCAGCCAGTGCTGGCTAGCCGACGAACACTCGGGATGCTCGCACTCGCGGCTGTGCTGATCAGCATTAACTGGTTCCTCTACATCTGGGCTGTCAACAACCAGCACGTCGTTGAGGGCTCGCTCGGCTACTTCATCAACCCACTAGTGCTGGTCGTCATCGGCACCCTGTTCATGGGTGAGCAACTGCGAAAGTTGCAGTGGCTTGCAGTCGGCATCGCAGCCATTGCCGTTGTCGTGCTGACATTCGGATATGGGCGGGTGCCCTGGATCGCCTTAACCTTGGCGTTCTCATTCGCCGGATACGGCTTCGTGAAGAAGTTGGTCGGCGCCGACCCAATAGCGAGCCTGACAGTCGAAACCGCTTACGCCACACCGCTTGCCATCGGCTACCTACTTTGGCTACAAAGCCAGGGGCAGTTGGTCTTCGGGCATCACTCGGTCGCCACAACTGCCTTGCTCGCAGGCTGCGGTGTGGTCACGGCGGTACCGCTCTTGCTCTTTGGCGGCGCAGCCAACCGCATACCGCTGTCGGCCATGGGTGTGCTGCAATACATCACACCCACGATTCAGTTCATCCTTGGCATCCTGCTGCTGACCGAGCACATGCCACCGCTGAGCTGGATCGGCTTCACGATCGTCTGGCTGGCGCTCGTGATCTTCACCTACGACAGTTTGCACAATGGGCACCGCAATCGAACTGCACGCAAGTTACTGGAAAGTGACGATGTCGAGGCACCGCTTTGACTCTGCTTGCTTGCTTGCTTGCTTCCAAGCTGGCGGGTTAGGCGCTGCGATCTACCACGACGTCGCACATCATCGCCAACGCATCCGTGGCAGCACAGGATGGAAGCGCAGTGAGTTCGCTGCGGGCTGAGTCCGCCCACGATACGAGCACGGTCCGCGCCCGCTCTAGGGCGGAGGACCCACGAAGGAGCCCAAGCGCTTCGGCATGGAGGCCGTCGTCGACGAGCGGGCCAGACAGCAACTCGCGCAGCCGCGCACCAGATGGCTCATTTCCTTGCAGCGCAAGCAGAACGGGCAGCGTGCGCACCCCTTCACGCAGATCAGTGCCGGGAGTCTTACCCGACTCAGTCGATTCGCTGGCGATGTCGAGCAGATCGTCGGACAACTGGAACGCGACGCCAAACTTCTCGCCGTAGGCAGACACCGCCACCGCAACGCTGTCGGAGGCTCCCGACGTCATTGCGCCCATCCGAGCGGCGGCCGCAATGAGTGACCCGGTCTTGCCAGCAAGCACCTCTAGGTGATGGGCGACAGGGTCCTCCCCTGCACCCGGACCCACGGTCTCGCGGATCTGGCCAGTGCATAGACGCTCGAAAGTACGCGCCTGCAAACGCACGATGTCGGTACCAAGATCTGATGCGATGTCTGCGGCGCGGGCGAACAGAAAGTCGCCGGTGAGGATGGCGACGGTGTTGTCCCAACGCGCATTGGCTGACGGGGCACCGCGACGCAACTTCGCTTCGTCCATGACGTCGTCGTGATACAGCGTGGCGAGGTGGGTTAGCTCGGCAACCACGGCCCCCGGCACATTGCCAAACGCGGTCGGGTCGCCGTACTGAGATGCCACTAATGCGAGCAGCGGACGAAAACGTTTGCCGCCAGCGCTCATCAAGTGGCTTGAGGTCTCGGTGACGAAGGGGTAGTCGCTTACACAGGCCTTGCGCAAGGCGATCTCGACGTCGTCGAGGCCGGAACGCAGTGAGAGAGCAAGATCATCATCGACATCGGTCAAGCCGAAGGGCAGAGCGTCGGTCATTGCTCTCCTTCCCTCTGGTCGGCTAGCGGATGAAGATGCCGGCGTTGTTCGCCAGATCCAGGATGAACTGTGGAAGTACACCGATCACCAGGCTGAGCGCAGCAGTAATCGTGATCGCCAAGGTGGTGAAGGCGCTAGGTATAACAACGCTCACTCCGCTGTCAGCGGCCGGCTCGGTGAAGAACATGAGCACGATCACGCGAACGTAGAAGAACGCGCCGATCGCGCTCGCTAGCACACCGACTATCACCAGTGGCGTCGCACCAGCAGCAACACCTGCGCTGAACACAGCGAACTTGGCGGTGAAACCACTCGTGAGTGGAATGCCCGCAAAGCCCAATAGGAACAAGGCAAATACGCTGGCGAGCACCGGCGACTTGCGACCCAAGCCGGCCCATTGCGACAGGTGGGTTGCCTCACCGGTGCTATCGCGCACCAGAGACACAACCGCGAATGCGCCGATGGTCGCGGTGCCATACGCGAAGAGGTAGACCAACGTGGCATCGAGGCCCTGCCGGCTCGTGGCGACTACGCCGATGAGCATGAAACCGGCCTGGGCGATCGAGGAGTAGGCGAGCATCCGCTTGATGTCGGTCTGAGTCAGTGCGAACACGACACCAACCAGCATGCTGAGCGCGGCGATCACGTACATGATCGGGCGCCAGTCCCAGCGCACGCCACCGAGCGCCACATACATCACGCGAAGTAGAGCGCCGAACGCCGCGACCTTGGTGCACGCGGCCATAAACCCTGTGACCGGAGTGGGGGCTCCCTGGTAGACATCTGGAGTCCACTGGTGGAACGGCACTGCGCCGATCTTGAACAGCAGGCCGACTGCGAGCAACGCCGTGCCGGTGATGACAAGGGAGTTGGCCCCAGCAGTCGCGGTCAGCTTGTCGGCGATGCCGCTGAGGGACACAGTGCCGGCGAACCCATACATCAACGCAGTGCCATAGAGGAAGAACGCCGACGAGAAGGCACCGAGGACGAAGTACTTGAGTGCCGCCTCCTGCGAGAGCAGGCGGCGGCGTCGAGCCAACCCGACCATGATGTACAGCGGCAGCGAGAGAACCTCGAGCGCGACGAACATCGTGAGCAGATCGGTCGAGGCCGGGAACAAGAGCATCCCGCCGACGGAGAATAGGAACAGCGGCCAGACCTCGGTCTGCAGCCAGCCAAGACCGGTGAAGGCCTGCTCGTCAACCGAGCCAGGCAACGCTGACGCGCGAGGAGCGAACGCATCGCCGACAGGATCAACCTCTCGCTCTGCGATAACCAACGCAGCAATGAACGCCAGCACGAGAATCGAACCTTGCAGGAAGATCGTGGGGCCATCGATTGCCACCGCGCCAACAGCGACTATCTCCCTCATACCGCGGATCGAGATAAGGGCGGCGAAGGCTGCCAGCAGGGCTCCGAACGTGACAACGAGTTGCACCGAACGTCGGTACAACTGCGGCACGAATGCCTCGACCAGAACGCCCACTAGTGCAGCACCAGTAACGATCAAGATCGGCCCAATAGCCGAGTAGTCGATCGCCGGGATGTCGAACGAAGCGGTGGCGCTCACGGTGCGGTCCCCTCTGCGACGGGCGCAACTTCAGGAGCGGGATCAGTGGCACTCACTGAGTGCATCACGCGGGTGATCGCCGGATTGATGACATCGAGCACCGGCTTGGGGTAGAAGCCGAGCGCCACAATGACTACGAGCAGCGGCGCGATAGCCACGATCTCGCGCCCCTTCAACTCGAGAACGCGTTCCTTCACCACATCAGAGGTGGGGCCAGTCATGATGCGCTGGAACATGAGCAGGATGTACACCGCCGCCAGAACAATCCCAAGTGTCGCGACAACGGCGACCCAGGGATAGCGCTCGAACGTACCGACAAGGACCAGGAACTCGGAGACGAAGCTCGAAAGCCCTGGAAGCGCAAGGGATGACAGCCCGGCTATGAGGAACGTGCCAGCCAGAATCGGTGCCACCTTCTGCACTCCCCCGAAGTCCTCCATCAGGCGGGAGCCACGGCGGCTGATCAAGAAGCCGGCGATGAGGAACAGTGCCGCGGTGCTGAAACCGTGGTTGACCATGTAGAGCGCAGAACCACTTTGGCCACGCGAGGTCATGACGAAGACGCCCAGCGCGATGAAGCCAAAGTGTGAAACCGAGGTGTAAGCGATCAATCGCTTGATATCGGTCTGCCCAATAGCAACCAAGGCGCCATAGATGATCCCGATAACCGCGAGAGTGATGACAAGCGGAGTCGCCCAACGCGAAGCGTCGGGAAAGAGTTCGAGGCAGTAACGCAGCATGCCGAACGTTCCGACCTTGTCGAGCACGCCGACCAGCAGTACCGCCGTACCTGGCGTTGATTCAGCTGCGGCGTCCGGAAGCCACGTGTGGAACGGCACCAGCGGTGCTTTGATCGCGAACGCGATGAAGAATCCGGCGAACAGCCACTTCTGAGTCGCGGGGTCGATATTTAGCCCGGCCAAGGTGGTGAAGTCGAACGTGCCAGTGCCAGTGATCTGAGCCGACACCACGTATAGGCCGATGAGCGCGGCCAGCATCAGCAGGCCACCCACCAATGAATACACCAAGAACTTCATTGCCGCGTAGTTGCGACGCGGGCCGCCGTATCTACCAATGAGGAAGTAGACCGGGATGAGCATCGATTCAAAGAAGACGTAGAACAAGAAGATGTCGGTGGCGGCAAAGACGCCGATCATCGCTGCTTCAAGCACCAAGATCAGGGCGATGTATCCGCGGACAGAACCTTGGGAACCGTCGACGTCATCCCAGCCAGCCAAGAGCACCACGGGCACAAGAGAAACCGCCAGCGCTATGAGCACCAAGGCGATGCCGTCGACACCCATTGCAAAGTTGACGCCGAAGGCTGGGATCCACGGAACGGAGATGTCGAACTGGAAGTCGGCTGCCTTGGCCGAGTTGAAACCCAGAGCCATCACGATTGTCACAGCGAAAACAAGAGCTGAGAACACAAGGCCGACCTGCTTGGCCAAGGTGTGCGCCGACTTGGGCAACAGCATCACAACGACAGCACCAACGAGCGGTAAGACGAAAAGCGCGGGGAGCCAGGGGAACGTGGTCATGATTACAGCCTCACCAGAACGAGGGCGGCGACCACGAGGGCGGCTCCACCGAGCATGGACAGCGCGTAAGAGCGAGCGAACCCGGTCTGCGTGCGACGGGCTCGACCGGATAACCCGCCTATGGTGGCTGCGATTCCGTTCACGACGCCGTCGACCACGCGATTGTCGAACCACACCAGAGACCGAGTCAGGTACTGACCGGGCAGCATGAACACAGCCTCGTTCACCGCGTCACCGTAGAGATCGGCGCGCGCAGCAACCGTGAGCGGACTTCCTGCTGGTGCGAGAACTGGAACGGGGCGGCGACCATAGAGCACGTAGCCGAGCCCAGCGCCGACGAGTACGACGGCAAGGGTGATGACGGTGAGGCTGGCA
>CAIXFH010000168.1 GCA_903918645.1 uncultured Actinomycetes bacterium
TCGACGACGTCGTGGAACGGGTCGTTCTCGTCCCACATGCTACGGAGAACCAGCAGCAGGTATGCTAGCTGGAAGGGGCGCCACTCGTAATCCGCGTGCCTCGCGTCATCCGGGTCGATGCTCCCTGGGACTGGATTGCCTCCCCTCTCGGCCGACTTGACACGGCCCGAGTAGGCCATCTGGACGAGCATTGCCCGGTTCGCGAGGCGAAAGCACTGGAGCGCCTCCGGATCGCGAGCAAGTAAGTCGCAGCCGTCACGCATGCGCCAAAGCGCCTCGTCAATGCTGACCAGAATTCGCTCGCGAACCTCAGCTGGGTGGCCGTCCGTCAGCTCCTCATCAAGACCCCGTCGCCAGACGGCATACGCATCCACAAGGGCCCGCAGATCACCCAGGAGGTCGTCCGCAACGGCGGCCTCGGACTGCAGGCGCTGGAGGTTGAGCGCCCGGCTCGCGCGCTCGTCAAGGTCGCGGATTCTGGTCGTGACGGGTGCGACTTCGACGGACGGCAGAAACTCGACACCTATCCGGGTCCTACCGTCACCCGCCGGCCTCCAGTCAGCGGCGCATCCGTGCCCAACCGCGAGCGCGGGCCGGTGCCGATATTGGAGTGCGAGTTCGTCCTCCTCGGGGTCGGCGGTGAGCCGTTCAGGGGAAGGCCACCTCAGGACGGCCACGGAGGGCACAGCCTCGAGCGAGACCTGGTACAAACAGTCCTCTGGGTCATACCGGCCGTTCTCGTCCGAGACGGTCCTTTCGTTCACGAGGGTTACAGTCACGATCCAGGAGCCTTCCGGGCCACTTCGTGTGGATACGTGGATCTGCGCCCAGCCCCCGAATGCACGGCGCCGCACCGTGCCCATGGACGGGATGTTGATCGTCTCCGCTTGGCCGGACGTCGGATGGCACAGGCTCGACCGCATCCAGGATGGTCTCCTTCGCCGGCTCCCGCTTCGCGGCGGCCTGCCTCCAGGAGCCGTCTCCTCCTGCGCGGGAACCCGCTTCGCGTAGGTGCCGGCAACGGCACGTATCTCAACGGAGAGTGGGTTCCCGGCTGGGACCGCGAAGGAGAAGCCTACGGAGGAAGGGAGACGCTGGAACAGTAGGTCAGTCGGGGCCTCAAAGCCCTCCGCGGCTTCGTCCCCGTCGCTGCTCCCGGCGCCAACGTCCGGTGCCGATGTCTCCTCCTCTTCCACGACGGGCGCTGCCGTCGCGTTTCGGGGAAAGAGCATTCCCATCAGGTACCGCTTGTCCGGCCGCTCCGGCAGATCTTCGGCGGCGCCGAGTGATGGACCTACGAAGTCCCCGCGTAACGTGGCGACTAGTTGGTCCCGAGCGGCGCGCTTCTCCTGCACCGTGAGCGGTGGGGATGCTGACCTGGGTTTGGACAAGGACTCAATCCTTCGGGTCATTCGACTGTTTCTTGGTCCCTGCGTGATTCCTGATCGGCCTGAAGGCGTCTGAACCAGACGTCGGCGCCGTCGGCCAGGAACACGGCAAGCCCTGCTCTCGGGCGGGTCATGGCGACATACAGGAACCGCTCGCTCCTCGACTGATCCGAGAAGCTGAGCGTGCACGCGACAGCCACCCACGCCCGCTCCATTCCTCGAAACGTCGAGGGATCGCTCACCACAACTCGCGTGCGCGCCGTGTCGAGCGCGGTGGGGTCGATAAGCAGCGCCACGTCGTCGCCCAAGGCCCGGCGTGCAATCTCGAGCAAGGAGGGCACATCCTGTTCAGCGGCGAGCAGCGCGACGTCACCCGGCGCGACGCCGGTGTCCA
>CAIXFH010000169.1 GCA_903918645.1 uncultured Actinomycetes bacterium
GGTGAGCAACGCTGTAGACCTCGCGTAGTTTCTCGACCGTCACGAGGGTGTAGATCTGCGTGGTGGTGACCGAAGCATGCCCAAGCAACTCCTGAACGACTCGAATATCCGCGCCACCGTCGAGTAAGTGGGTAGCGAACGAGTGCCGCAAGGTATGCGGAGACACCTCGCGCTCGATCCCCGATCTCCGGACTGCATCACCCAAAATCGCCCACGCGCTTTGCCTCGTGAGCCGCGACCCGCGAGCGTTGAGGAAGAGCGCAGGCACTCCCTGACCGCCCGCAGCGAGCGCAGGACGGCCCCGCACGAGATAGGCGTCCAGGGCCGAAAGGGCCATCCGCCCGACAGGCACGATCCGTTGCTTGCCCCCTTTGCCGGAGAGCAGCACCGAAGCGGATTCGGGATCGACGTCATCGATATCAAGACCGACTGCCTCAGATATCCGAGCGCCAGTGGCATAGAGCAGCTCGACCAACGCTCGATCGCGCAGGCCTCGAGGGCCGTCATCGAGCATGGTTGCCGAAAGGATTGCCTCGACCTCGGCGACCGTGATTGCCTTAGGCAGCCGCTGCGGCATGGCAGGTGGTCGCACATCGCGACCAGGATCGATCGACGTGAGCCCCTCAAGCGCAGCGAACCGGTGGAAGCCCCGAACTGCGACAAGGGTTCGGCCAGCCGACGAGCTAGCGAGCGGACGATGGTCAGCATCGCCATTGCGCAGCGCGACGACGAAGTCTGCAAGATCGGTCTCGGCGACCGCGGCCGGCTCGTCAATACCCCTCGCCGCACAGAACTGCTCGTAACGGGCTAGATCGCGCCGGTAAGCGGCTAAGGAGTTCGGAGCAAGCCCACGCTCGACGGTGAGGTGATCGAGGTGTAGACGGATGGCGCGGTGCAGCGGGGTGGCTCGCTCAGTCACGGCGCGACCATATCTGACATAACCCGACCTGACATAACGGTGATGGGCCAGCGGTAACCGCCGACCCATCACCCAAGCAGCTAGTTACGCGAGCACATCCGCCAACGAGACCGACTCAAGCCCGAGCGCCTCAGCGACCGCGGCGTACGTGATCTGGCCGTCATGCGTGCTCAGACCCAATGCCAGCGACCGATCGTCACGACATGCCTGAGCCCAGCCCTCATTAGCCAATGCGACCGCGTAGGGCAGCGTGACGTTGGTGAGGGCGTACGTGGAGGTGTTTGGCACTGCCCCTGGCATGTTGGCCACGCAGTAGAACACCGAGTTGTGTACGAGGTACGTGGGGTCGGCATGGGTCGTGGCACGTGAGTCCTCGAAACAACCGCCTTGGTCGATCGCAATGTCGACGAGTACCGAACCGGCCTTCATGCGCGACACCAAGTCGTTGGAAATCAGTTTGGGCGCCTTCGCGCCAGGCACAAGAACCGCACCAATTACGAGGTCTGCATCTAGGACTGCGCGTTCGATCTCGTAGGAGTTCGAGGCGACTGTCCGGATGCGGCCCTGGTAGATCGCATCGGCATGACGAAGTCGCGAGACGTTGAGGTCGAGCAACACGACCTCCGCCTGCATTCCCATGGCGATCACCGCGGCGTTCATGCCGGCCACTCCGGCGCCCAACACGACAACCTTCGCGGCGTGAACACCGGGAACCCCACCCATCAGGACGCCGCGTCCACCGTTGGCGCGCATCAAGGAGTGCGCCCCTACCTGAGGGGCGAGACGGCCAGCAACCTCGGACATTGGTGCCAACAGCGGCAACGAACGATCCGGCATTTCCACTGTCTCGTATGCGATAGACGTGACACCGGCCGAGAGCAACGCATCGGTGCACTCGCGAGAGGCAGCAAGGTGGAGGTAGGTGAACAAGGTCTGACCCTTGCGCATGCGGTGGTACTCCTGGGCGACAGGTTCCTTAACCTTCAGGATCATCTCGCCAGCAGCCCAGACCTCATCTGCAGTAGCCAAGATGGTGGCTCCCGCAGAGACGTACTCGTCATCGGAGATCGATGAGCCAACACCGGCGTCATGTTCAATCACAACGTCGTGACCGTTTCGCACTAGCTCGTTCACCCCGGCAGGAGTGATGGCGACACGGTATTCGTGGTTCTTAACCTCGCGGGGAATTCCGACCTTCACAGCAGGTCCTTCACATGCGCACGGTGCGCCATTGCACCGTGGATTATGGTCGTCCGCTGTTCGACGCGACGTTCTGCGCCGCGCACCGGACGTTGATGATCATACCGTAGGCCAACCTGAAGGATTTCTTGCATTCGACCCGTCATCACGCACGCGCTGCATGTGCGAATACACCGCACTTAGGCAGTGGAGTTGTCACTCACCGAGTGATAGAGACGAGCCCTCGCGGTCGATGTGACCGACAGTCGAGCGGGCCAAGGCGCGTCAACGGGACGCAAACTCGACCACCCGCGAGCCGAAGCTAAGGCTGCCGCCAGAACACCTGCGACACACAACGGCGAACTAAGTCGTCCAGCCAACACGTGTCGCACCGCAAGTTCGAGCGGAACCCAGATCAGCGGCATATCGCGCTCTTCACCATGCCCGATCGGTCGACCCTCGGGGGCAGGACTCAAGCCGCGAGCAAGATAACAGCGAACAGCCTCACTCGACCCCCCCGGGCTGTTTTCCATGTCGATGAGCGTGTGCCAGGTCGAGGCCACGATGCCGGCCTCTTCAACCAACTCGCGAGCAGCACCAACTTCTGGTGATTCGTCAGCAACATCAAGCAACCCGGCGACGGGCTCCCACAACATCATGCCGACTGGGTGCCGATACTGCCGCACCATGAGCACTCGATCTGCGTCATCTATTGCGATCACCCCAACAGCACCGGGGTGCACCACGAACTCACGTCGAACCGACTGACCATCACCCAGCTGAACGGTGTCGCGTCGAAGGTCCCACACCATCCCCTTGTGGAGCGGCTCAGACAACGAGATCCGACGATCAACAACCTCATCTGCTAAAAGCTCGAGATCGCCGTGCCATGTGGGCGGCAGAACGAACGGGTAGGTCACGACGAAGCGTTGGCGAGATCCACACCGACTCCGCGCCGAACCAACGCTGCTGTGATCAGCCCGCGGAACAGCGGGTGTGCCTGGGTCGGACGAGACCGAAGTTCGGGATGTGCTTGAGTAGCAACGTAATACGGGTGTACGTCACGCGGAAGCTCGACGAACTCAACGAGTCGACCGTCGGGTGATGTGCCCGAGAACCATAGGCCAGCGGCCTCGAGTTGGGGCCGATAGTCGTTGTTGACTTCATAGCGATGACGGTGGCGCTCATCGACATACGTTTCGCCGTAGACCTCGCGCACAAGTGAGCCATCAGCCAACTTGGCTGGGTAGAGCCCAAGTCGCATGGTGCCGCCCATGTCGCGCTCTCCGGCAACGACATCTCGCTGATCGCTCATGGTGGCGATGACGGGGAAGGGAGTCGCTTCGTCGAACTCGGCAGAGCCCGCACCGGCAAGACCAGCCATGTTGCGCGCGTACTCAATGACCATGCACTGCAGGCCCAGACACAGCCCAAGAGTGGGGATCCCACGCTCACGGGCAAACCGCAAAGCCGCCAGTTTCCCTTCAATGCCACGGACCCCGAACCCGCCGGGAACGCAGATGGCATCGACGTCGCCGAGCCATTCGAGGGCACCTTCGGGGCTTAGGCAATCGTCGGACGTGACCCACCGAATGTTGACGCGGGCATCGTTGGCAAAGCCGCCCGCGCGAAGCGCCTCGGTGACCGACAAATAGGCATCTGGTAGGTCTACGTACTTACCGACGAGCGCGACCGTGACCTCGTGCGCGGGGTGGTGCACGCGACGAAGCAGTTGATCCCAGTCGGTCCAATCGACATCGCGGAATGGTAGGTCGAGGCGTCGGACAACATAGGCGTCGAGGCCTTCACTGTGCAGCACTTTGGGGATGTCATAAATGCTTTTCGCATCGACCGCGGCAACTACTGCTTCGACGTCGACATCACACATCAGCGAAATCTTGCGCTTGATGGCGATGGGCACCTCGCGGTCGGCGCGCAAGACGATCGCGTCGGGCTGGATACCGATGTTGCGCAGGGCGGCGACCGAGTGCTGTGTGGGCTTGGTCTTGAGTTCGCCAGACGGCCCGATGTAAGGCAGCAGGGACACGTGCAGGAAGAAGACGTTGTCTCGACCGATCTCATGCCTGATCTGCCGAATCGCCTCGAGGAAGGGCAAAGACTCAATATCTCCGACGGTGCCACCGACCTCGGTGATCACGACGTCGACCTCGGGGCCGGCCATCCGGCGGATTCGCGACTTAATCTCGTTAGTGATGTGCGGAATGACCTGAACGGTGTCGCCCAGGTATTCCCCGCGGCGCTCCTTGGCGATCACGGTTGAGTAGATCTGGCCAGTGGTCACGTTGGCAGAACCATGCAGATCGACGTCAAGGAAGCGCTCGTAGTGGCCGACGTCCAAATCGGTCTCGGCGCCATCGTTAGTGACGAACACCTCGCCGTGCTGGAAAGGGTTCATAGTGCCCGGATCGACGTTGAGATACGGATCCAGTTTTTGCATTGTCACCCGCAAACCCCTTGATTTCAGGAGGTTTCCAAGCGAGGAGGCCGTGAGCCCCTTGCCCAGGGAGGAGGCGACTCCTCCGGTGACGAACAGGTGTTTAGTCGTCTGCGGGTTCACGGAAGATCAGGCTATCAGTCGTTTCAAGGGCAGGTGTCACAGCCGCGGAAATGGGCGTGTCAGACGAGTGAGAACGTCAGCCCCGCCGGGCACCCTTTGCTCTGACGGTCAGCTCGGGCGCCGCCGCGGCCAGCTCTGGCTCGCGCTCCGCCGCCGCCAGATCGAGTAGTTCGCGTGCGTGCGCCTTCGCCGACGTAGACCCCTCAAGGCCGGCCAGCATCCGCGCGAGTTCACCGACCCGACCCGCATCGTCGAGAACCCGCAAGCCAGACGTCGTGATCTGGCCGTCGTCGTTCTTCTCGACCATTACATGACGATCCGCGAAGGCCGCCACCTGGGGTAGGTGAGTCACGATGAGCACCTGGGACGTGCGGGCCAGGCGCGCCAACCGCCGACCGACTTCGACGGCAGCCTTACCGCCCACGCCTGAGTCAACCTCGTCAAAGACCAGGGTGGGC
This sequence comes from uncultured Actinomycetes bacterium, assembly GCA_903918645.1. Classification (GTDB taxonomy): domain Bacteria; phylum Actinomycetota; class Actinomycetes; order S36-B12; family CAIYMF01; genus Longivirga. Next base: position 5,135 of record CAIXFH010000169.1, read on the forward strand.
ACTGGATCCGCGCCGGCGAAGACAACCTCAACGGCGAGCATGACTCGCGAGAGCTCACCCCCCGATGCCCCTTTGGAGATAGGCCGAGCTGGTGCCCCCGCGTGGGGTGCGAGCAAGAGTTCGACCTCGTCAATCCCGCTGGTACCGAAGGCGAGCCGTCGAGCGGCACCATCGATGTCAACCTCAAGCCCGTCGGCTGAGTCTGCCTGCCGGATGTCAACGCTCAGCCGGGCGTTGGGCATGGCCAAATCCGTGAGCTCTCTGGTGACGTCAGCCGCGAATCGGACTGCGGCACTACTACGGCTCGCGCTGAGCTCGACCCCGAGCTCGCCGAGTCGAGCACGCAACTGCATCCGCTGGATGCTGAGCTGCTCTAACCGCTCGTCGTCGCCATCAAGTTCTAGCAGCCTTGCTGATGCTGAGTGCCGCCATGTGACGACCTCCTCGACGGTTGCACCGTACTTGCGCATGAGTCCGGTCAGCGCCGCGATGCGCTCGTGTACATGCGCCAGACGAAGCGGATCGGACTCAACCGACGCAGCGTAGGAGGCAAGTTCGCTGGCGGTGTCAGAGACTGCGGAAAGAGCCTGACCCAAACCGTCGGCCCACTGCCCCAGCGCCGGATCGTGGCCACGTTGCGAGTCCAGCGTTCGCCGCGCTGAATCGAGCAGCGAGATGGCATCGACCGCGGGCCCGGAATCAGTGTCGCCTCGAAGCGCACGGTGCGCAGACTCGGCGGCATCTCGCAATGACTCGGCGTGGGCAAGGCGTTGCGAGTCGGCACGCAAGTCTTCCCACTCACCCAAGACCGGCTCCACCGAATCGATGTCCGCGAGTCCTGCGCGCAAGATGTCGGCTTCGCGCGCCCGGTCGCGTGCATGCTCTGTGATCTCAACCAGGTATCGATCGACCTCACGCAGTTGCTCGTAGGTGGCGCGGTAGCTCGTCGCAATTCGGGCATGTGGCTCGCCCGCGAATCGATCGAGCGCGGCGCGTTGACGCGCTGGTGCCAACAAACGCTGTTGATCGCTTTGCCCGTGCACGGCAACGAGCTCGTCGGCGAGTTCTGAGAGCACAGAGACGGGTACCGAACGGCCACCGACGAATGCACGGCTTCGGCCCTCCGCTGCCAGGGTGCGCACCAGGACGAGCACTCCATCGTCGAGTTCGCCACCTGCGTCAGCCACTCGCTCAAGAACCGCGGGCAGGCTGACGCGCACTCGCCCCTCGACCTCTGCCCGATTGCCGCCGTGACGTATCACACCAGCATCGGCTCGACCACCCATGAGCAGCGCTAATCCGCTGAGCACCATGGTTTTTCCGGCCCCAGTCTCTCCGGTGAGAACGGTGAAACCTGCGTGCGGTTCGAGCACGGCGTCATCGATGACACCGAGACCACGGATCCGGATTTCCTCGATCACGACGAAGACCCGCTATCCCCCCGACGGCGTTGACCACGCCAGCCGGCGACAGGCAGGTCGAACTTGGCCACAAGCCGATCGGTGAACGGAGCCCGATGGAGTCGTGCAAGCCGGACCGGAGTCTGGTGTCGGGTTACCGACACCCGTGAACCCGGAGGAAGCTCAACCAGGCGTCGGCCGTCGCACCACATCACGGCACCAGGCTGGTTCGAAACCAGAACATCGACGGCGATCTCGCTCGCGGGCGACACCACTATCGGACGGGCGAAAAGTGCGTGCGCGCTGATCGGCACCACCAGTAGCGCTTCCACCTCGGGCCACACGACCGGGCCACCAGCAGAGAAGGCGTAAGCCGTTGAGCCGGTTGGGGTTGCGGCAATCACGCCATCGCACCCCCAGCGCGACAAGGGACGCCCATCGACCTCGACAAGGACGTCAAGCATGCGGTCACGGCTTACCTTCTCAACCGATGCCTCATTGAGTGCCCAGGAGCGCGCTGTCACGACGCCGCCGAGGGTGACCACGACGTCGAGGGTGGTGCGCTCTTCAACCTCCCACCGACGATCAACAACGGCGCGGACAACCGTGCTGAGACCGTCGACCTCAGCTTCGGCGAGGAAACCGACGTGGCCGAGATTGACTCCAAGCATGGGGATGTCGAAAGGTCTAGCCAACTCGGCACCGCGCAGGATGGTGCCATCACCACCTAGCACGACGACGAGTTCACAGCCCTCGGCAGCGCTTTCGGGTTCGACACTGACCACACTGGATTGCTGTAAATCGGCCACCTCATCGGTGGCAGTGACAACTTGGATACCGGCATCGACGAGTTCTTGCGCAACCTCGCGCGCCAATGTGACGGCCTCATCTCTTCCACCGTGCGTCACTAGAAGGACTCGGCGTTGGCTCACTGCGGCCCTTCCTCGATCGCGGCGTAAAGATCGGCATCGTCCAAGGGCGGTGCCCCCAGACGCAAGTGCAGGAAATACTCGACGTTACCGCTAGGCCCTGGAAGAGGTGAAGCGACAACGCCCACAGTACCGAGTCCAAGCCCAAACGCGGTGTCGGCGATCCTACGGACCGAATCGGCTCGGAGGCCAACCTCACGCACAACCCCACCGGTGCCGACCTGATCCTTCCCCACCTCGAACTGAGGCTTGACCATCAAGACGAAGTCCGCGGCCTCGGTCGCGACCGCTTTCAGCGGAGCCAGCACGAGGCGCAGGGAGATGAAGGAGAGATCTCCGACAACGAGATCAGGCGGGTAGGGCAACTGTTCTCCGGTGAGGTCGCGAACGTTCACGCGCTCGAGGATGGTGACTCGTGAGTCAGACCGGATGGGCCACGCCAACTGGCCATAGCCGACGTCAACAGCGATCACCCCGGCTACACCGCGGCGCAAGAGCACGTCACTAAAGCCGCCCGTACTCGCTCCAGCATCGAGAGCGAAACGCCCGATTACGCTGATACCAAAGGCATCGAGAGCCCCCACCAACTTGTGTGCACCGCGAGACACGTAGTCGGGCCCAGTATCGGACTCGCGTACGACCAGGCTCGCGGTTGGTTCAACCTGGCTGGCTGGCTTGGTTGCCACGACCCCGTTGAGGCTCACCCGCCCGGTCTCAATAAGTTCGCGAGCCTGCTCGCGCGACCGGGCTAAACCTCGGTGGACGAGTTCGGCGTCGATACGTCGACGCGCCATCGGCGATTAGTGCGCGTCGGCGTCGGCGAGCGCGCCCTGCAGCCGACCGAGAACGTCCTCGTAGACATCCGCGTGATCGCCCGAGGGCAGGTCGACGAGTTCGCCGAGCCGAGCCAGCGCAGCATCAACACGGGCATCACCAGTGGCTGGCGGATTGTCGAGCCGCGACAGCGCATCTCGCACCGACACAGCGAAAGGCAGCGACGCCGTGGTCATGACGACCGGCTCGCGAACCGAGCGCGAACCGTCATCGACCGAGTCGAGGTCATCGTCAAAGGCATCGTCAAGAGAAGCCTCATCGTCGGCAGCCTCAGCGTCCGTACCGTCGGATGATTCGCCCAAGTCCGCTGACCACGCAGCCGTGCCGACACCGACATCATCAGGCTCGCCAAGATCATCAATGGCTACGGTGTCAGCAGCGTCAGCATCGCGGACGTAGTCAGAGTCGGCATCGGAATAGCCCTGGGTCATTCGTCGACCCCGGCAGAATCGCCGGCTGTCTCGGCCGCGGCAGAATCGCCGGCACCGGACTCACCGACCGGGAACTTCTTCTTTGGCGGGCGAGCGACATACGGGTCGTCGTCGTCAGACACTGCTTCGGGGCTAGCGGAAGTGGGGCTGGGCACAGCGGCTTCGGTGGCCGCAGGGTGCTCCATGTCGACGTGGGTACGCAGGTCGGCAATCTGGTTCTCCAGCCGACCGATGTGGCGACGCACTGCTGCGAGTTCCTCCTCGCGAACGAATCCCATTCGCCCGGCTGTGCGATCGACCTCGGTGCGGATCAGACCAGTGAGGAGTTCGCGATTGGCTTTGCTTGTCTCCATCAGGTCATCAGCCAATCCCTGTACCTGTGAGGCAGCGGTCTTGGCAGCGTCAACCGCCGAATCCTTGCCCGGCATGCCCGGCACATTCTCCAGATTCAGCAGATCTAAGCCTTGATGCACGAGGGCCGATGCCGCCTCTTGCGCCCGCTTCATCGTGACCTCGGTCAGGCCACTGGCCAGCTGGAGATATCCCTTGAGCGCGTCCAACACGACGGTCCACCCTTTCGACGTAGCGCCCACGCCAACGCACGCGAGTCAAGGACCAAACTACCGCGCCCAAGGCTCGCGCGCCCAGGTGCGGTCAAGTTCTCACGGCGCGATCGATCCTGCGATGTGGTTTGGTAAACCCGAGTGGACGAACCTCGCACTAGCCGCACGACGACGCTGAACCACTGCACCTAGGGCGATACTTGTCTGCGTGGCAGACATGGAGGCGGTAAAGGCTGCGCTCGACCTCATGCAGGTCCAAGTCAGCCAACTCGACGATGAGTTTCGAGGACGGCTGCCTAATCGCTCGATCTCGGCGCACATCCTCGATCACGATGTCGTTTACATCGGACGGCTAGAAGCCGGTTTTCTCGTGGACCTGCAGGAAGTGACACCGGCAGAAGGCAAGGACGCGGCATATCGGCTCGCCTCGACGTCCGACGACTTCATCGAACTCGTCGCTGGCCGACTCTCGTTTACCTCGGCTTGGGCAAGCGGACGGGTCCGAGTCAACGCCAGCTTCCGCGATCTGTTCGAACTCCGGCGTCTGCTCTAGCGCGAGTTCGTTACCGCTCGAGAGCCTGCTCGACCAGGCTCTGCAACGCATCGACATCGATATCACGCAGCGGGTCTGGGTCACCTTGATCAACCCTGGGCCACGCCTGCTGAGTGGCGGCTCGAAGCGGACCCAAACCGTCGGGCCCGGACGACACCGAAGTGACCACGAGGTCGCTAGGCAGCAGGGCGAGCCCCCGCAAGTCAGCCGACACGTAAGTTGGGCGTCGGTAGGAAGGCGCGAGCAGCAAAGTTCGAACGTCCGTAACACCAGTGAAGACAAGTAAACTCGGGATTCCACTGATATCGGCGGCCTCGATATCAGTGTCGAGCCGATCCCCCACCATCAGTGGTGCCACCGCGTTCACCCGGCGAATCGACTCCTCAATCAGAGGCGCAAAAGGCTTACCGGCGAAGATCGGCTGCACGCCCGTTGCTGCAGCGACTGCGCCAGCCAAAGTGCCGTTGCCCGGGGCAAGTCCGCGTGGAGTCGGGAAGCTGAGGTCACCGTTAGTGGCAACGAAAAGCGCGCCGGCTTGAACCGCGTATGACGCCTCGGCAAGGTCGCTCCAGCAGACGTTTGCGCCGTAACCCATGAGCACTGCCGCAGGAGTCGGCTCAGCCGAAGTCACTGGCACGAGCCCGCAAGCGGCCACACACTCAGGCACACCAGGGCCGCCGACAACGAGCACGGTGCTACCCGCAGGGAGTCGGTCGGCGATCAGGCGGGCGCCCGCCTGCGCCGACGTGACGACGTCCGCATCGTCGACGTCGAGCCCAAAGGATCGCAGGTGTTCGGCGACGGTCGACGGTGGGCGACTCGCGTTGTTCGTGACATAGGCAGTGTGTACGCCCGAATCACGCGCTGCTCGAAGTGCTTGTACGGCTTGAGGAACGGCATGGTGGCCCACGTAGACGACGCCATCGAGGTCGATGAGGAGTGCGTCGTGCTGGGCCAGCAGAGTGCCGTCGGGGGGTGGAGTCACGGGGTTAACTTAGAGGATTCGTTGACTCGTCGGAGCGCCCAACCGGATCTAGCCCGGCAGAGTCGCGCGCAGTGATTGTGGCGCGTACCTGACGTAGGGCGGATTGATACGCAACTCGATCAGGCCGCATGGCGGCCGCGATCGCGAGATGCTCTGCGGCCGCCTGGAATTGACGAAGTCGAGACAGCGCCAAACCCAGCCCAAACTGTGCGTAGTCATCATCAGGAGCGAGGGTGACCAGTACCGCGAATTCGTCGGCGGCATCGGCGTATTGATGCGCGTCATAGAGGGCGCGGCCCAAGGCTTCGCGGATGGACCGCGCCTGTGGTTCATGGTCGGCGGCCCACTTCAGCAGTAGGGCTGCCGCCGCCGGATTACCTTGCTCGAGGAGCGCGCTACCGCGTCTAAACCAGTCATACGCATCACCCAACGGTGGCGCCGGCATGGGGGCGTCCTCGATCACTCGCCCATGCTTTCATGCGGTCATCGAGCTGCTCTGGCAACCCTGGTAACAGATCGGACCTCTACCTCATAACGTGACGCCGCACCAGCCGCAGACCGGAAGAAACGACGCCGCAGGCTACCCGCCACCTCGAGCACATCGCCTGCTTCGGCCGCCAGCAATCGGCGGCGCACCGGGGGCCGGAATGCAGCACAGTCGAGGGTGTCGACTCGAACTGAGGACGCACGAGCATCGACGCGATCGACGATCAACCGAAACGTTGCCACGATATCGCCGGACGGGAGTTGGCGTTCGTCGGCCGGCGCCGCTAGCCGGCCACGGAGCAATACTTCATTGCACGGCGCGATGGCTTCCTGGGCTGCTGTGGCTGTGGCTGTGGCTGCTGTGGCACGAGTTGAGTTCGACATGAGCGTCTCCTGACAAGGTTGGAGCCACTTAGCGCAGCCCAGTCGCCGTACGCTGCGATAGGACACCAGTAACGGCGAAGGATCCGGGAGCCCGACGTGGACGACACACCTGATTTCCCATCTGAGGACCCACGCACCGACCCGGTGGATCTGGGCAATGACGTCTGGTTGATTGACACCAAGATGGGCGGCTATTCGGGCATCACGGCGGGATATCTCATCCGCGGTGAGCGCCCAGCACTGGTCGAAACCGGCGCAGCAAAGTCGGCTGGTGAGGTCGTCCGAACCCTGGCTGAACTCGGGATCGGCACCAACGATCTGGCTGCGATCGTGGTCACTCACATCCACCTGGACCACGCGGGCGGCGTGGGTGATCTTGCGGCTGCCTTCCCCAATGCCGACGTTGTCGTGCACGAGGCAGGAGCGCGCCATCTCGTTGATCCCAGTCGTCTCATGGCAAGTGCAGCAACGGTTTTCGGAGATGTGCTCGAGGAGCTGTTCGGTCAGTTACGCCCAACGGACGCACAGCGAATCCGGGTGCTCCGAGACGGCGATAATGTCGATCTCGGCGGCGGTCGACTCCTGCATTCTTTCGACTCACCCGGCCACGCTCGCCACCATGTGGGGCTGCTTGACTCGCAATCTGGCGATCTCTACACCGGCGACGCGGCCGGAGTCTGGACCCCAGAAACTGGCGACCTCCGCCCGTCGACCCCACCACCAGACTTCGATCTCTCCGCCGCGCTGGGCTCACTGGAACGAATGCGCGAACGACACGCGACCAGACTCCTCTTTAGTCACTTTGGGCCCGTCACCGACGTCGACCAGACGCTAGATCGATCCGTGGAGGAGTTGCGGCTCTGGGTCGAGCTCGTGCGAGAAGCCCGCCTCGATGGGCTCGATCTCGACCATGCCGTGATGCGCGTACGTGAACGCACCGCCGAACGCTACGCGTTACGAGGCATGCCCGAGATCGAGCACAAAATCGAAGTTCTCTCCAGCACCGAGGCCAACGTGGTTGGCATCCGGCGCTGGCTTGATGCTCAGTCGCTGGTCGACGCGCCTGATTCGCGCTGACGACTAACCCGCTCCTCCAGAGCCGCCCGGGCAGCGGCAACCGCTGCCAAAGCTTCAGCAGCAGCTTGCTCCAGGGCGATAGCGTCCGCTTCCAACGCGGCCAGCAGGGCCGACTCTTGCGACTCTTCTGAGCTATCGACTGAGCCAGCTACGAGGTCGACGACATCATCTTCGTCATCGTCATCGTCGTCATCCTCGTCATCATCCTCGTCGTCGTCGTCGATCACGAGGTTGGAGATGTCCAGGCCGGCGATGATCGCGGACATGTCCACAATCACTCCAGAGGTTTCCGAGTCATCATCATCGTCCTCGTCATCGTCATCATCTTCGTCATCGATCACGAGGTTGGACATGTCCAGGCCGGCGATCATCGCGGACATGTCCACGATGGCTTCAACGGTTTCCGATTCGTCGTCCTCGGAATCCTCGCCGTCCTCGTCCTCGGAATCCTCGCCGTCGAGCAGGTCAACCCAGGTGAGTCCGTCGATCTCAGCAAGGCGTTCAGCGGCCTCGGTGTCGTCGGTGTGATCGACCTCGGCGGCACGCAAGAACCACTCGCGTGCCTCGTCCTCCCGACCAGCGGCCAGCAAAGCGTCGGCATAGGCGAACTTGATGCGCGGTGACCAGGGCTCGTCCTCAGTGGAGGAAAGTTCTGGGCACTGCAAGGTGACAACAGCAGCATCGAGTTGCCCGAGGTCACGACGTGCACCGGACGCGACAATGCGCATCTCGACCCGGCCAGCACGGTCAAGGCGATCGACCTCGGGGGCACCTGCCATGGTGATAGCGCGCTCAGGCCGTCCCAGGCCCCGCTCGCAGTCGGCCATAATCGGCCAGTACGAGTCGGATCCGGAAATCCGGCGAGCGGCCCGGAACTGAGCCAGCGCGTCCGCGAATTCGCCCGCTGCATAAGCCGCAACTCCAGCAGCCTCCCGCACTACTGCGAGTCGGCCACCACGTCCCACCGCCGCCTTGGCGTGTTCCCACGCCAGCGCCGGCTGATCGTCAAGCAAACGAGAGGCCATCACGAGGTGCCGCGACACCATCTCCATGGCGTCGTGCGGAAGGGTCCGCATATCACCGCGGATGTCCTTATCAAGTTCGTTGCCCGTGACGCTCTCCGGAATCGACGGGCCAGCCGGCCGCACGGGTCGGTTGTCGCGCTCACGAGGTGGGCCCGAACGCTGCGGACGATCACCATAGGAACGCTGCGGACGATCACCCTGCGGGCGCGAACCGTATGAAGGACGGCCGCCCTGTGGACGATCACCGTAGGAACGCTGCGGACGATCCCCCTGCGGGCGATCTCCGTACGAGGGACGATCCCCCTGCGGACGCGACGGACGATCCCCATACGAGGGACGATCACCCTGCGGACGCGACGGACGATCCCCATACGAGGGTCGGTCGCCGTAGGAACGCTGCGGGCGATCTCCCTGGGGGCGATCTCCGTACGAGGGACGATCACCCTGCGGACGCGACGGGCGGTCACCATACGAGGGACGATCACCCTGCGGACGCGACGGACGATCCCCATACGAGGGACGATCCCCCTGCGGACGCGAAGGACGATCCCCATACGAGGGACGATCCCCCTGCGGACGCGAAGGAC
>CAIXFH010000170.1 GCA_903918645.1 uncultured Actinomycetes bacterium
CCGAACTCGGCGCCATCATCTCGACCGTGCTGCGACGCCCCATCGACGTCCGTCAGATCGACGCCGACACCTACCTCAAGGCCTGGGTCGGTGAGGGTGACCCGGAGGACTTCCCGCACCAGGTCCGCGTGCTCCGAGCCATCACCGCCCGGTACAGCTCCCACGACTTCGTCGGGAACCCCAACGTGCTGCGCTGGTTGCTCGGTCGGGAACCCACCACCTTCGAGGCCTTCGTCCAGCGCGAGTACGACCGGCACCAGCAGTCGCAGCCGACATGAAGCTCACCGGCAACACCATCCTGATCACCGGCGGCGGCGCCGGCATTGGGCGCGGCCTGGCCGAGGAGTTCCACCGCCGCGGCAACCAGGTCATCATCGCCGGCCGTCGCGGCAACGTTCTGCGCGAAGTGGCACGCCAGCACCCCGGCATGCACGTGGTCGAGTTCGACCTGTCGAACCCGACCAGCATCACCACGACCATGAGCGCCATTCTCGACGAGCATCCAGACCTCAACGTCGTCGTCAACAACGCGGGCATCATGTTCGGCGACGACGTCACCCACCCGCTCGACGACGACGCCCTGACCCGCATCGTGACGACCAACCTGCTGGGACCCGTGCGCCTGGTCTCGGCCACCATCGAGCATCTCCGAGCTCAGCCCTCGGCCACAATCATCAATGTGACCTCGATGCTCGGCTACGCCCCGCTCGCCTCGTCCGCGCTGTACTCGGTGACGAAGGCAGCCCTGCACTCCTACACGCTGTCACTCCGGTATCTCCTCGACGGGACGTCCGTCGACGTGGTCGAGATCGCTCCGCCGTATACCCGCACCGCGCTGATGGACGTCAACCTCACCGATCCCCGCGCCATGCCCCTCGACCAGTACCTCACCGAGACGTTCGACGTCCTCGCGACCGATGCCCCCGAGGCCTACGTCGACCGCGCCCGCGTCAGACGCGACGAACAACGCCCGCGGGAGATCGACGTGACCCGACGCTTCAACGACCTCATGCGCGGGCCCGCCTGACGCACGTGCCGTCGCGTTCGGACAGGCGACTGTTCGGACAGGCGACGAGTCGAACCTGCGCGCCTTCGAGCTGGTGGCTCGCCGCGGCCGAGATCGATCCTGTCCAGCCGCATCCGCCGCTGGAGAAGATGATCTTTGAGGTCAAGGCGCGGTCACAAGGAATGAGGCACGACCACCAAGATCGGTGATCATGTCGCCAACCGGGCCTTGGCTGCGAGTTCCGGGCTAGGAACCGCCCTCCACCTCGACGACGACGAGTGCGTCGATGCCAGCGAGGTCATTTGGATTCCGGGTGTAGACGGGCAACCCGTGAGCGACGGCGGTTGCGGCGATCAAGGCGTCATATGCCCGAGCGCTGCTCTTGCGGCCCGACGCGCGCAACTGCGCTGCCACCCGGCCGAACGCACGCGCGGCGGATGCATCGAATGGAATCGGATCGAAGTCGGCCTCGACCTGCTGGAGCACGCTCTGCCGCGCGATCCTGTCTGCGTCGTTCCTGGCCACCAACGGACCGACCGAGAGCTCGGCGAGGGTGATCGCCGAGACGAAGCACCGTGACGGCAACCCCGATGCATCGGTCATCCCACCCAGGCTCACCACCACGCTGGTGTCGAGGAGCCCGCTCTCGTGCTCGCTCACAGCGACGGATCCAGCACCGCGTCCAGGTCGGCACGGAGACCACCGAGGTCGAGCACAGGAATCGTCGCCCAGCGATCGAGCACCACCGACGCCGGCGTCCCGGCCGCAGCGACCGGACGCAGCTCAGCAACCGGCTTGCCAGCCCGGGTCACGGTCACCCGCTCACCACGCAGCACGGAGTCCAGAACGTCCCCGCCATGGTTGCGGAGATCCCGCACGCTCACCTCAGTCACCCACCCAATGTCTCACGCGTGATACATACGGTCAACGGGTGCCAAACCTGGCAACTGATCTCTCGGCGTTTGTCCCTCCGGGAACCAGGCCGCCGATCAACCGGCGACATCGTCTGCCCCACGAGGACGCGCCGACAGCCGCCTCCGCATCGACGGACGTGTGCCGAGATCCAGGGACACATGAGAATGATCTTTGCGGTCAAGGTGCGGTCACAAGGAAAGAGGCACGACCACCAAGATCGGTGATCATGCCTCTGACCTGCACTTATTCCGTAGCGGGGGCAGTGTCCTGGCTCAGCACATCGGAATGGGGTGTCTCGCGTCATCGGAATGACATGTCGCAGGTCATCGGCATAGGGGCTGACCTGCATGCTGGGGGATGTCGAAGCGTCGCCTTGTCATCACCG
>CAIXFH010000171.1 GCA_903918645.1 uncultured Actinomycetes bacterium
AGCTGGGTTCGCAGGGTAACTCGACCGTCGTACATGTGTATTATTATGGCATAGGCTACTGACAGTTGTAAACCCCGAAACCCCAATGGGGACAACTATTTTCGGGCCTAAACCAACACGCAAAGACAACACACCAAAATAACAAACAACCACTGCCCACACCAGGAGAAACAGCCCACCACTTCTCACCGATCGGTCGGCATCAACAGCCATCCACGCTCACGAGGTCAAACGTGATCAGTAGGTCAACCGACTATCCGCCTAGACGCGGCCCAGTCGTCCGCCGTCGTGGTCAGACTGCACGCAGTGACCTCACCGCTGGCCGAGTCCCAGGTAATCATCAGGGCCGAACGCACCGCGGAGCCGGTCAGCGCAAACGTCGCGCTGGTTGCTGAAGTGGCCTCGGTCGGGAGGGGGGAGACAAGCCCAGTGACCAGCGCAGCGCGAGCAGTCGCGGCAGCAGAAAGCAGAGCCGGCACGTCAACAGACTCGGCACGTGGCACACCGCTGGGCCACGCTGGCACCAAGGACCACAACGACGAGACCACCGAATGCGCGATCGCAACGAGTTCCGGTGTCGGATCGGGCACTGCTCGCGCGATCAAGGTCTGCACGAGTTGGCTTGCCTGCGGAGTCAAATAGATCTCAACTCGTAGCCGTCCGGAGCGTGCAGGTCGCCACCATGAGATGTTCGACGGAGTCATCGCCGAGACGTCAAATGCCGGGCCAGTGAGACCACCCACCTCTGACACCGCCGAAGCCACATCACCTCGACGTCGATCCCGGGGGTAATCCGAATCCACATTGGCGGCGAAGATCGAATCGGCAACCGTGTCGTCCCACTGGTCGAGTAAGTCATCAATCGTGGCGTGGGCCGCCAGAGTCGCGCTCGTGAGCCGCACGGATCGGGCAGGTGCATCAATCTCGGCGAGTAGCGCGTTCAGCGACCGCGGCCCGGCCTGGCGAGCCGAATCGGCATACCGGCCATTCGCAAGGGAGATAACGCCCACGCCAGACGCTGGATGCCAGATCATGTGCGAGCCATAGCCCGGATACCCGCCCGCATGACTCACGATGGGGCCAAAGCGCTGATCGATCGTGACAACTAGGCCGAACCCATAGCTGGACATCTCGCCGGAAATCGGCTGCGGCCCAACGACTATCCCGCTGTTAGCGCGAACGAACCGGACACCCTGCTGCATCTCGCGTAACGATGCACGCGACATGGGAATGGCCGGGTCGTGGCCGTCACGTGCGGGGAACGCGCCTGCTAGCACGCTTACCCACCGGCTCAGATCGCGCACTGTGCTAAAGAGTCCACCCAGCGCCGCGAACTCACCGGTGGAAGCGGTCGGCTCGACCTGCCAGTCTTCATCGAAGCGGAAGTAGCCTTCGGCGAGATGAGGCAATGAAATATCGGCCACCGAGTAGCCCGACGAGGTCATCCCCAGCGGAGCCAGAATTCGCGAGGAGACAAATTCCTGGAAGGGCAGGCTCGACGCATTACTGATCACGCGGCCGAGCATCGTGTAACCAAGGTTGGAATAGTCATAGGCCGTACCCGGCGCCTCGTCGAAGGTAAAACCCGCAGTCAGCAGCGAGGAGTACTCGCTCGGCGACATTGACTCTTCTCTATCGGCCCACGGATCGTCGGTAGCAAAGCCTGCACTCATAGTGAGCACATCGCGCACGGTTGGCAGAACAGAATCAGTGGTCGGTAACACTAAGTTGCGTAACTCAGGCACGTAATCCGCAATCGGAACATCGAGACGGACGAGGCCGGCATCGCGCAGCATGAGCACCGCGGCAGCTGTAAAACTCTTCGACATCGAGGCGATCCGGAACACTGTGTCCGGGCCCGGTGTGCTGCCCGTCTCGTGTAACCGAGACAGCCCCAAACCGCCTGTGTGCACAAGCGAATCACCGTGAACCACTCCATATGACAAGCCCGGCGAAGCACCGCCCGCATGGTGCTGCGCCATGAAGGTGTCTACCCGGTCAAATGCCCCACTGATGTCCGTCACTGGACGACATTACTAAGCCACCCAGCCAATTGAAGGCCCGTGGTCACGACCAATTTGTGCGTGAAGCGTCACCCAGTTGGAGCAACGTGGCGAAAAGGGCTCGAGTCACCCGGATGGTGGGTCGAAACCTAATGCGTGACAACAACAAAGCACATAACCAGAACAGCAGTCCTCACCGCTTCATCATTGATGTTCGCGCTCGTCGCAACCGGATCTGCAGCTGCGTGGGTTACCTCCGCAGAAGCGGCTGGCCCCTCGACCGTCGTGACGGTCGCCACGGCCAGCAGCGCCGCAGCAACAGTTGGCTCCACCCAAACCTCGACCACTGACATCACCCGCTCGACCCTTGAACTCAGCACCTCCGTTAACTCGGTCAAGACCGCGGCAACCGTACTGGCACGGACCTCACCGGCACCTGTTTCGGCCGCCTCCGCAGCACCAGCGGCCAAGCCCGTCGCAGCCAAGGCCGCCGTGGTCAAGAAGGCAGTCGTCCAGAAGGCCGCCGTCAAGAAGGTGACCGTCAAGAGGGCCTCGGCAAAGACCATCACGATCCGCCGCTACGTCAACGCGCCCGGCTCGCAGCATGCGATCGACGGATGCAACCTCGTACTGTGGACGCGCCACCCACTCTGGCTCGCCGCCCACAACTGGTGCGGATACCAGTGGTTGGCCTTCGTACCGACAGGTACCAAGGTGCACGTGACCAGCGGTCTAGCCGCCGGCAACTACGTCGTAACCGGACACATGCGACTCACTCGTCAGGGGGGCTCGATCCCGAATACAGGCGCTGCGCTCGTCCTGCAGACCTGTGTCGGCAAGGGCACCGGACTAACCCTGCTCCGTCGGATCTAACGACCACTCAGGCCCGAAACTAGAAAGGGCTAGCCGCGCTGTGTGACTACACAGCGCGGCTAGCCTTTCTGCACGAAGACGTGAGACGCCGTAACCAGATCAAGCTCGGCGTATTCGCCAGCACTGCCGATCAGGATCCCGCCGGGTGACTCCACGATCTTGACCGTTGCCCCCGGCATCGCGCCGGCTCGACGCAGCGAAGACATAAGCGCCGCATCGTTTTGGATCGGCTCACCAATTCGGCGCACAGTCACTCGAATCGAGTCGTGACGTGGAACTTTGTCCAACGTGGTGAGTCCCGAAAGTCCGCTGCTGACATCAGGCTGATCGAGTTCGGCCAGGCCAGGTATCGGGTTCCCATAGGGAGACACGGTCGGATGGCCGAGCAGCTCGAGGATTCGTCTCTCGACGGCTTCGCTCATAACGTGTTCCCAACGGCAAGCCTCCGCGTGGACGTCTTCCCACGGCATCCCGATAATCCCGACGAGTAGGCATTCGGCAAGTCGGTGTTTACGCATAACTCGAGTGGCCATCACCCGGCCTTCGTCACTCAACTCGAGGTGACGATCACCCTCGACAGTCACGAGTCCATCGCGTTCCATCCGCGCCACAGTCTGTGACACAGTCGGCCCGGATTGCCCTAGCCGCTCTGCGATACGAGCCCGCAGGGGGACAATGCCTTCTTCCCCGAGTTCGAAAATGGTGCGGAGATACATCTCTGTAGTGTCGATGAGGTCACTCACGCGCTTCGCGTCCTTGATGTTGGGGGGCAGCGGGACGAGCCCATCTTGTCGCACTCAGCAGCCGTTCGTGCCGGAACGGCGACGCGGCACAAAAATCAGCAACACAGCAGCCCCGGATGAGCGCACATACCCCTATCCACCTAGCCTCTCGCCATGGCAGGAATGTGGTGGGCGAGGCGAGACCTTCGTCTGCATGACAACCCAGCGCTCGTCGCGGCCGCGAACGATGCCGCAATTACGGACGGCAGCGCGATAGCCCTTTTCGTCCTGGATCCCGCCCTGTGGGACGCCGCGGGAGCGGTGCGACGCGCATGGCTCACGTCCTCTCTCTCAGCACTGTCTGACTCGCTCGACGGCCGACTCATTGTGCGGCACGGCAATCCGATCCAGGTCGTGCCTGAGGTAGCAGCCGCAGCGGGTGCCGAACAGGTGCACATCGCCGCTGACTTCGGCCCTTACGGGGTTGACCGCGATCTCAAGGTCGAGACGGCGCTAGAGTCTGCCGGCCGCTCCCTCGTCCGGACGGGCTCGCCCTATGCCGTTGCCCCTGGCCGAGTCACGAAGAGTGACTTGACGCCCTACCGCGTCTACACGCCGTTCTACCGAGCCTGGTGCGCCCACGGCTGGCGCTCGCCCGCACCCGACCCTGACGTGTGGCCCGAGTGGCAAAGCGCATCGACCGGGACCCTCAGCACCCAAGGCTGGCCGACGGCTCCAGCAGGCATCGAACTACCTGCGGCCGGTGAGAACGCGGCGCTCGACCGTTGGCATCGGTTCTGCGAGGGCGGTCTGTCCACCTACGACTCACTGCGTGACCGGGCCGATCTCGCGGGCACGTCGATGCTGTCCGCGCACCTGAGGTGGGGCGAGATCCACCCCCGCACCTTGTTGGCAGAACTTGGAGACTCCCCCGCACACACGGTCTTTCGCAAGGAGATCGCTTGGCGTGAGTTCTACGCCGACGTACTACATCAACAACCGTCGTCAGCGCGAACCTGGCTCAATCCAAAATTCGCCAACATGCACCATGACAGCGGCGCCGAGGCCGACAGCCGATTCGAGGCATGGCGGACCGGAACCACTGGTTACCCCTTTGTCGACGCGGGTATGCGACAACTGCTCGCCGAAGGTTGGATGCACAATCGGGTACGCATGGTGGTGGCTTCGTTCCTCGTCAAGGATCTGCACCTGCCATGGCAGCGCGGCGCTTCCTGGTTCATGCGCCAACTGCGCGACGGTGACCTTGCAAGCAACCAACACGGTTGGCAATGGGTTGCCGGTAGCGGCACCGACGCCTCGCCCTACTACCGAATTTTCAACCCTGTCACTCAGGGGTTGCGCTTCGATCCAGCGGGCGACTACGTCCGGCGCTATGTCAGCGAACTCGCCGCGCTACCTGGTGCAGCAGTCCATCAACCATGGGATCACCCGCTTCTGGCAGGTGAGTACCCAGACCGCATCGTCGATCACGCGGTCGAGCGCGACGAATCCCTCGCGCGTTATGCCGCGCTCAAGCAGGTCGCCGGCGCTGAGGGTGGGCACGAGTAGGCCTGTTCGGCGCTACGCGCGAATCGCAACAAGCGCAAGGACTCAGCGTAGAAGTGCTGCGTGCATCTGCCGCACTAACCACGCCTCATACGCCTTCTCACTCCATCCGCACACACTCACAAAGGACCGATAGTGCGCTTGGTCGTTCAGAAACCAGAGCAGGTCAGTTGCTCGCTGTGCAGTCAGATCAGGCGCCAACGGGCCCAGCTTCTTCAGGTGCGTCACGATCGAGGCGGCTCCGCGACGACGATTTGCCTGTAGTTGCCCCCACAGTGCTTCGACCTCGGCGCTCTCGTCCGACGCTCGCCGCACCACTTCGACCACCGCAGAGGATCTGCGGGCAATCAACAGGCAGGCGTGCGCGTACGCAGCGAGGCATTCCCCCGGGCCTTTGGCCGCGAAAACCGGTTGGAACCAGTCGTGAGCCGCAACCGGGATCGGGTCGTCGTCACCGGCCATCGCAACATCGACCACGGCCTTGAGTAGCGCGGCTTTCGTGCCAAAAACGGTGAGAACGGTCGGACGGGCGACGCCAGCGGCCCGAGCGATGTCAGTGACCGACGACGCCGCATATCCACGCTCAAGGAACATCTCCCCCGCGCTTGCCACGATCGCACGCCTAGTGCGCTTCGCCGCCTCGTCCCGCACCGGGGAGTGATAGGTGCGCGGACCAACATCTGGCTTTCGCTTGACATCGTCCATCTGGTAATCATACTGGTCGTATATTCATCATACCGATGGATGTCCAATATGGTCACGGCCAACTCAAGGAGCGCAGCCATGATTGAAACAACCGATGTACTGCCAAGTCTTGTCCGCGCTGGCGACGGCGAGGCGCTGTGGTTCCTAGGGAACCTGGTCACCACAAAGGTCACCGGCGCTCAGACCCACGGTCAGTTAACCGTTGTCGAGTTCCTCAATCCTCCTGGGTTCGCACCACCGCTGCATCGGCACCGCGACGAGGATGAAGTCTTCTTCCTACTTGAGGGCTCGGCGCAGTTCTACTGCGGTGACATCACCTTGGATGCTGGCCCAGGCGATGTCGTCCTCTTGCCACGGGGGTTGGCCCACTCATTCCTAGTCAGTGAGCACGCCCCGTTGCGCACTCTGCAACTCACCACCCCGGCCGGCTTTGAGGAGTTCGCGCGCGCGGCCGGTGAACCAGCCATTCGTCGAGAACTGCCGGCGTCGGGACCCGTTGACCCCGGAGCGCTCGCGCACCTCGCTGACCTGCACGGCGTCGACATCATGGGGCCGCCTCCCACCCACTGATCTGGCGGCTCTCGCAATCACGACCACCTGCGCGAACTACAAGGCGCTGATAGTGGGCAAACCGAATCCCTCATGACACCATGACGCAAGCGTGTTGAACGGCACGCGCCTTGGTTAGGGGTAACGACATGGTGCTCGGGTCAGGAGCTGTAGCCCCGGCGACCTGTGCCGTGGTCGCCCAGAAGGGTGGTGTCGGCAAGACCACCACGCTCCTCGGAATCGCTAGTGCAGCATGGGAACGAGGTCTGCGCACGCTCATCGTCGATCTGGATCCGCAGGCCAATGCCACCGCAGCCCTTGATCCGACTCGCAGTGCGTATTCGACGAACGACGTTCTCGCTGACGCTCGACCGGGTGTCGCAGCTGATGCGATCGTGCCATCGGCCTGGGGATCTGGGATTGACTTAGTGGGTTCAGAGCGAGCCCTCGAACATCGGGCCATTCCCGAAGGTCGTGATTCCACGTTGCGCCTGCGCATGGCGCTTGATGGAGTCATAGATCGCTACGACGTCGTGCTGATCGACTGCCCACCAAGCCTTGGCGAGCTAACCCGCAACGCATTGGCAGCCGTTCGATTTGCCCTCGTGGTCACCGAGCCGTCCTTCTTCGGGCTAGCCGGTGCTGCCGCGGCACTCGATGCGATCGAGGTAGTTCGCGGCTCCAGCAACTTGGTCCTGCGGCCGATGGGCGTGCTCGTCAATCGGGCTCGGACCACGACCAGCGAACACGTCTTTCGAATGGCCGAACTCCGCGAGGCCTACCCCGATCTCGTCCTGCCTTACAACGTGCCCGAGCGTGCTGCTGTGCAACAGGCGCAGGGAGCATGCGTACCAATCCACGCGTGGCGCTCCCCCGGCGCCCGTGAAGTGTCAGACGTCTACGACGACCTCCTAGATCTGCTGATTTCTCGCTCGTCCGAACATGTTTCACCGTTCACCTTCACCAACACTGCTACCGGAACGGAGCCGACATGACCAACCCCACGCCCCGACCGGCATTGCGAAAGGCGAAGGACGCCACCGTTCATCCGGCGGCGCCTGCGCCAGCTCGAACGCAACGACGTCCCGTGATCGTCGAGGAGAGCCCAGCGATCCAAGTCGCTCCAGCGACTGAATTGGTAGAGGAGCCGCCCGCGGCAGCGGCAGGGGCACCGGCACCGGCGCCACGTAAGCGAGCATCCACCAAGCGCGGCTTCAGGGGGGCAACCTCCGATCACATGCGACCCAGCGAATCCGGCGCCATGACCACACCCGAACTCGAGCCGAACAAGTCCAAGCGCGAGGCAAAGCATGTGTCGGCTAAATCTGACCTGATGACCGGAAAGTCGGCCGAGCTCACCATCGAGATACCCAAGAAACTGCGCAAGGAAGTTAAGACCACAGCCAAGCGGCGCAACGTCGAACTCGATACCGTCGTAGCCACATTGCTGCTTAGCTGGCTCGACAACGACTAGGCAGCTAGGCAGCTAAGCCAAGGGGTCTTGGGAGTCGTACTTCAAAAACGATGGCACCGCCCACACCAAGGCGATGGCCGACAGGATGCACAGAACACCGCCGCTCACCACCGAGAATGTCTCGCCGGCAAGTGCTGCCACCGTGCCCGATTCGACGTCGCCCAGACGGGGTCCACCCGCGACCACAACCGTGAACACTCCGCCGAGCCGACCGCGGTATTCATCCGGTGTCGCCGACTGCAACATCGTGTTGCGGAAGATCGCGCTCACGTTGTCAGCGGCACCTGCGCACGCGAGGAAGAAGCAGGCCAGCGGCAGAGAACGCACGAGCCCAAATGCCATGATCGACAGGCCCCAAGCAAGGATCGCCAGAAACACTGCGAGGCCCTGCCTACGCACATGCGTAAACGTCCCGGAAAACACCGACGACACAACCGCGCCAATGGCCGGCGCAGCTGCGAGGAAACCCACGGCGGTAGCGGCCATTCGTGGATCGAGTGGGAATAGCGCGACAGCGAGCGCAGGGAACAGTGCGCGTGGCATTCCGAAGACCATCGCCACGATGTCGAGATAGAACGACATCTTCAGGTTCTTTCGGGTGCGCAAGAAGGCCAAGCCGTCTCGAACTGCCGCCCAGCCAGCCCTAGTCGGGGCGTCTCCCAACGGCGGCAGCGGCCGTAGCCGATACATCGCGTAGACAACTGATGAGAACGCGATGACATCACCGGCATAGGCAACGCTCACTCCACCAGTTGCCGCGATGAGCAGCCCACCCAGCAGCGGACCGATCGTGAAGCCAACATTCCAAGCGAGCATGCCCAAGGCATTCGCTGCCGGGAGCAACTCCTTGTCGACCAACCGGGGGATGATCGCGCCACGTGCCGGGCTGCCCACGGCGAAGAAGCTGGACTGAACGGCCACGACAACATAGAGCAGCGCAACGCTGCCGATCCCTGCCAGCGACTGCGCGAAGAAGACACCGGAACACACCATCAGGCCGATGGCTGCAAACAAGCCGACCTTGCGCCGGTCATGGGTATCGGAAAGTGCTCCACCGTAGAGGCCGAAGCCAATCAGCGGGACGAGCTGGAATAGTCCGACCAGCCCAACTAAGAACGACGAGTGAGTCAGTGAGTAGACCTGGATACCCACGGCCACCGACGTCATCTGCTGACCAACGTTGGAAATCGAAAGCGCAGCCCAGATTCTTCGGTACTCCGCCGATACGCGCAGCGGCGTCAGATCGGCGAAAAGTCGGGGCACGACGTCACCCTAGGGCCCCCACCCAGTCTCGACCCACCGAGTTACGGGGAGAGACGCTCGAGAGTCCAGGCAGCCGCATCGTCCATCATCGAGTCGGTACTGACGCGCGAGAAGCGCAGACGATCGTGCAATCGCGACGGGCGACCCTGCCAGAACTCGACGCTCACCGGACGGATGAGGAAGCCACCCCACGCATCAGGCAGCGGCACATCGTCGGGGCTCCCAGTGTCAGGGAAAACCGACGCGAGTTCGGCATACCGCGCCTTGAGGACATCACGCGAGGCGATCACAGTCGATTGCGCGCTAGCCCAGGCTCCGAGCCGCGAGGCATACGGCCGAGATGAGAAGTAGGCGCGAGCTTCATCGCGCGACACCGACTCGACGTCACCGATGACGATCACCTGCCGGCTGAGTGGATACCACGGAAAGACCACTGACGCCTTGGGATTATCGGCCAGCGCCCGACCCTTACGGGACTGCAGATTGGTGTAGAAGATGAATCCACGAGCGTCGACGGACTTGAGCAAGACCGACCGCGCTGACGGAACGCCATCTGCACCTGATGTTGCCAGGATCATCGCGTTGGGCTCGGTGAGTTCCGCGGCTACCGCATCTGCGAACCATCGGGCGAACTGCTCCAGCGGGGTCGCTGCCAGCTCAGCCTCGAGGAGTCGACCAGACTCATATGGCTCGCGCATCGATGACACTTCTCGGGTGGGATCACTCACGGTCACACTCTGTCAGTAGTGCCTGCCTATGGCGAAGAGCGTTGAGTGATCATTCAGCCGGGCAAAGTCCGGTCGGGACGGCTTCGTAGCGGCGAAACAGAGCCCCCGCTGGCCGGATTTCACAGGAATTGTCAGGCAAGTGGGGTGAAGGTCACACGATCTGTGTCTCATCAGACCCCTAACCTTTGCGAGGATGGACCCGCTGACACGCCCACCGGCGAGATTGCACCCGCGGAGCTACCCAAGCCCGCTGTGAAGTACGAGCGGATGAGCCCACAGGCAAATCCCACGGCCGGCGCCACGCGCCATGAGAACGGGAGCGCGACATGTCGGACTTCGTGCAAGGCCTTGAAGGCGTCATCGCATTTGAGACCGAGATCGCTGAGCCGGACAAGGAAGGTAGTGCGCTGCGCTACCGCGGCGTCGACATCGAAGACCTGGTCGGCCGGGTTTCCTACGGCAACGTGTGGGGCCTGCTTGTCGACAACGAATTCAACCCCGGCTTGCCGCCTGCGGAGCCCTTCCCGATCCCGGTGCACTCAGGCGACGTGCGCGTAGACGTCCAATCAGCATTGGCAATGCTCGCACCCGCGTGGGGACTTGAGCCGTTGCTCGACATCAGCGACGACAAGGCACGCGAGGAGCTCGCCCGCGCATCGGTGATGGCGATGTCATTCGTCGCCCAGAGTGCGCGCGGCATTGGCAAGCCGATGATCCCGCAGAGTCGGATTGACGAAGCAGCCACAGTCGTGGAACGCATGATGATCCGCTGGCGCGGCGAGCCTGAGCCCGAGCATGTTCGCGCCGTTGATGCCTACTTCGTATCCGCTGCCGAGCATGGCATGAACGCCTCTACCTTCACGGCTCGCGTGATCGCGTCAACAGGGGCAGACGTAGCCGCCGCCCTGTCCGGCGCAGTGGGTGCGATGTCCGGACCACTGCATGGTGGCGCCCCCTCACGAGTGCTCGGCATGATCGAAGGCGTCGAGCGAAGCGACGATGCACGCACCTACGTCAAGGGCGTACTCGACCGCGGCGAGCGGCTCATGGGATTCGGCCACCGCGTGTACCGCGCCGAAGACCCTCGCGCCCGAGTGCTTCGTCGCACCGCACAAGAACTCAACGCCCCGCGTTACCAAGTTGCCGAAGCGCTTGAGGCTGCGGCACTTGCCGAACTTCGCGAACGTCGTCCAGATCGGGTTCTCGAGACCAACGTCGAATTCTGGGCAGCCATCATCTTGGACTTCGCACAGGTGCCCGCACACATGTTCACCTCGATGTTCGCGTGCGCCCGCCTTGCCGGTTGGAGCGCGCACATCCTCGAGCAGAAGCGCACCGGACGCCTGATCCGACCGTCCGCAAGGTACGTCGGCCCCGCGCCTCGCAAGCCCGAAGACGTACCAGGCTGGGACCCGATCATGGTCGCTCCGTCCGGCTACCTGCCAACCATCTGACTGCCGTAGTCTCGAGATGGTGCCTCGCGATTGATTCGCGCGGCAGATCATCGCCCGCTAAGAGAAGGTTTGTTCGTGGCTGAGTTGCCGAACATCACGATCCCGGAAAGCCTGCGCCCGCTCGACGGTCGGTTCGGAGCCGGACCAAGCAAGGTTCGCGCAGAGCAAGTTGCGGCACTGTCCAGCATCGCACCGAGTTTCCTTGGCACGTCGCATCGCCAGGGCACCGTCAAGAATCAGGTTGGTCGGCTCCGAGCTGGCCTCTCGGACTTGTTCGACTTGCCCGAGGGCTACGAGGTCGTCCTAGGCAATGGTGGCTCAACCGCATTCTGGGAGGTCGCAACTTTCTCCCTCGTCCGAGATCGCGCGCAGTTCCTGACGTTTGGAGAGTTCGGCTCGAAGTTCGCAGCATCGGTGAGTGCTGCGCCGTTCTTGGGCCGACCCACTGTTCATTCGGCCGATCCCGGCTCAGCTCCTGAGTTCACAGCCGAAGCCGGAATAGACGTCTACGCGACACCACAAAACGAGACTTCGACCGGGGTGGCGATCACCCCGACCCGAGTTGTCGGCGCTGACGCTGATGCACTCATGCTTTTCGATGCAACTTCGGGAGCTGGCGGCCTGTGGGTCGACCAGCGTGAATCCGACGTCTACTACTTCGCGCCGCAGAAGTGCTTCGCATCCGACGGCGGTCTCTGGTTCGCGCTGATGTCGCCGCGTGCCATTGAGCGGGTCGCCGAGATCTCCGCTTCTGGTCGATACATCCCGGCTTTCCTCGATCTGCAGATTGCCATCGACAACAGCCGTCAGAACCAGACCTACAACACTCCAGCGCTCGCGACCATCCTGCTCATGGCAGAACAAGTCGACTGGTTCAACGGCAACGGCGGCCTGCCTTGGTGTGTCAAGCGCACGGGCGAATCGTCAGCCGAGCTCTACGACTGGGCCGAAGCCGCACCGTTCGCGTCGCCCTATGTCACCGACCCTGCCTTGCGCTCACAGGTGATCGGCACGATCGACTTCGACGACTCCATCGACGCAGCTGCGATCGCAGCCGTCTTGCGGGCCAACGGAATAGTCGACACCGAGCCCTACCGCAAACTAGGTCGCAATCAACTACGCGTGGCCATGTTTCCGTCAGTGGAACCCGATGACGTACGGCTCCTGACCAAGAGCATCGAATACATAATCTCGGCTCTCTGATGAGCAACAGCAGCGCAGTCATTCCAGAACGGCCAACTGTGCTGCGGGATCGCCCCACCTGGGTGTCGTACGCGCAGATCACCGCTTGGGGCTGGTTTGTCTATTCGTTCGCACCCGCCGTCGCCTTGCTGCGCAACGAGTTAGAACTCTCGCGCACACTTGAGGGTCTTTACAGCACGGCACTAGCCCTGGGCGGCATCCTGGCCGGAGTCGCCGCAGCGCGCGTGGTCGCCCTCATCGGCCGGGGGCCTGTGATGCGGCTTGGCTCGGTTGCAGCTGTCGTGGGCTTGACCTTGTTCGTCGTGACCACATCCTTCGCCTCAACGCTCTTGGGGGTCGTTCTAGTCGGCGGTGGCGCCACCCTCGCGATGATCGGTGTCAATGCATTCTTGACAGAACACCAAGGGCCGGCGGCTCCTCGCACGATGAGCGAGGGAAATGGCATCGCGACGGCCGTCGGACTGCTCGGTCCGCTCGCCGTGGGCACTGGGGTCGCGATCGGTTGGGGTTGGCGACCAGCGTTCGTCGCCGTTCTTATTGCCTACGTCGTCATCGAGTTGGCTCGCGGCCGGGCACTGCATCTCTACGACGGCACCCACGGGCATCGCTCCGCCGAGCCCGGCCACGCGCCCACCGGACCGTTGCCTCGTCTGTACTGGTACACCTGGGTCGTCGTCATCATGTGCATCGGCACTGAGTTCTGCATGACTCTGTGGGGTTCTGACCTCCTGCGCGACCGCGCTGGCTTGGGCCAAGCAGCAGCTGCGGCTTCTATCGCCACCATCGTCGGCGGCATGGCAGTTGGTCGTCTAGTGGGTGCACCTTTGCTCTCAACCCGAGACCCCGAGACTGTGATGATCGGCGCCCTTGTGATTGCGGGAGTCGGGTTCTCGCTGGCTTGGGTAGCCACCTCAGCCGCACTGATTCTGATTGGCTTCGCGGTCGCCGGGCTCGGCATCGGCTTGCTTTGGCCGCTCGGGATCAGCCGGGCGATTCGTGCATCAGCCGGGCGCAACGACAGAGCCTCAGCCTTGGCATCGGTGGCAGCCGCATTGGCAAGTGGCATAGCACCTTTCGCGCTTGGCGCACTGGCTGACCGAGTCGGGGTGCACACAGCATTTCTCATTGTGCCCACGCTGATCATCGCGGCGATCGTGCTGATTCACTTCGCGCGCGTGCCCCTTGATCTGGCAGAGGATCCCGAAGCCTAACGACGCATGCGGCGCGCGGCGGAGATCGCAATTCCAAGCGCGCTCACGATCGCGAGCCCGGCTATAAGCCAGCTCAGCGCTGACGGCGATGCAGCGGAGTCAGCCGAGCCTGTGTTGGCCGGGGCTGTGTTGGCCGGGGCTGTGGGTTTGGCAGTAGCCGACGCAGAGTCCCTAGCTACCGGCGTAACGGTCGATGGCGCGGTCGAGGGTAGGGCCGGAATCGCAGTGACCGCGGTCACTGGCTCGTCCGCACTCGGAAGAGCCACGCGCCACAAAGTGTTGTCGCGCTCACCCGCCACCAGCAGCGCCGAGCCGTCAGCCGTGAAAGTGATCGCTTCGCCTTGCGGCTGGAAGGGCAAGGTGATGTTTTGCCCGACAGCGACACTGGCAACAGTGACCGGAGAGCGGTGAAGCATCGCGCCCAGGTAGTCGCGGATCACATACCACTTACCGTCAGGCGACATCGCGGCATCCGTGACAAGTCCGTTCACATCGCCAACCATCGTGGCCGAGACCGTAATCCCTGCAGCCAGAGGCACACTCCAGACCGAACCCGCAGCCATCTGTTTCGTAACCACCCAGACGTGTGCTGCTAACGGATCGGCGAGGATCGACTCCGCA
The DNA here is from genome assembly GCA_903918645.1 of uncultured Actinomycetes bacterium. GTDB lineage: Bacteria > Actinomycetota > Actinomycetes > S36-B12 > CAIYMF01 > Longivirga. The sequence goes on from CAIXFH010000171.1 coordinate 14,373, forward strand.
TTGTGCGACCCATCGGCGTAAGTGAACGGGTATGTGCGAGCGAGCACCTGCTGGTCAGCGAGCTGATCAGGCTCGGTGATCGCGTGCAGCCGAACCGAGGGCCACGAGTCGTTGTTATCACCAATATCGCCTAACCAGAGCACGAACTGGCCCCGTGGATCGACACCCGTCGCGATGGCTTCTAAATCGCGCGCTCCAATATTGCCAATACGAATCTGAGCCAGCGTGCGACACGTCTTGCCGTCGATCGCGTAGATGTACGGGCCGTCGCTGGAATCGTTGTGCACCCAGTAGACGCCCGGGTGTTTGCGCGACCAGGTGATCCCGCTGATTTCAGTGAGCCGCTGATCGCTGAACTGGCAGACGATCTGCGGCTCATTAGTGACCGCAAATGCAGGCGTGACAATCACGGCTGCCATCGGTGGCCACGTCAGCAGCACGACGATCGCCGCCTTCGTCCATGGCTTCACGAAGGAATGGACTTCGAACGTATGCGATGAAGCTCGCCCGCAAGCCGTTGCGCCAGAGCAGGTTTCACGTTCCACTGTGCTGTCATTTCGTCATACTCAGCAAGGTCAGTACGGGTAGGTGAGGCATCGGTCCGTACCGCACGCACCATGAGATTGCGCGGCGTGTGCTCACCGTTAACGAACTCGACAGCATCGACGCGATAGCCAACGATGCGCAGGATCGACATGCGAACAGAGTCAGTCAGGATGTCGATGAACCGTTCACGCAGCAGCCCATGGCGAGCGATCAGCCCGTAGGGCTCCGGCGCCGACTTCTTCACCTGCACCTGTAGGTCATGCTGACAGCAGGGTGCCACAAGTATCACCGGCGCACGCCATGTGACAGCACGAGCAAGCGCATCATCAGTTGCCGTATCGCATGCATGCAAGGCAATCACGACATCTGCACCAGCGGCCGTCGACTCTGTGATCGTCGCCGCTTCGAAAGTTAGACCCGCGGCCCAACCGAGTGTCTGCGCAAGTGCCTCATTGCGAAGTAGCGAATCTGCACGAACGTCGACACCGTGGACTCGCACGGGGATACCACGGATGCGTGACAGCCAGACATACGCGCCCACGGTCAAGTAGGCATGTCCACAGCCCAGATCGACCACCCGCCAAGGGTTCTCAACCGTGGCGGGCGCGAGCGAACCTGCGGCGACCGCATCCTCGATTGCGGTATCGAGCAAGCGGACGAACTCCTCTACTTGCCGGTACTTATCGCGTCGTGTGGGCTTGATCTGACCCTCGCGATCGGCAACCCCAACCGCCGTTAGGAAGGCGCGCACGTCGGGATGGCTGACATCGAAGAGGCGCTGCTTCACGCGGTCGTGTTCGTTTGCAATCTGCACAAGTGGTTCGACGTGCGCAGACCGGTGGGTCAACGCATCACCCTTCTTGGTGATCCGAACCTGCAGGGTTTCGGTGAGAGTCTCGACGTGCCAATTGCCAAAGCCCTGATCGAGCAACTCATCAACCGCACTGGGGGCTGAGTCGATGTCGTAGTTGCTGGTGTGCGCCTGCCGTTCGTCGTACCTGACGATCTGCAGCCGACGGCCCGCCGCCAGATCAACAGGTCTGATCTCGACTCTGCGCCAGATTGACGGCGCACCTCGACGCTTGCCAGCCGCAACTGCACGCACCAAACCATTGCCATCAAGAATCATCGTGCGCACGGCAATACGTGTGTCGTCCCAACGAGTCTGCATGTCAGTTGCCTAGCGCGGCAGCGCGAGCGCGGAACTCCGCGATCACAGCGGAATTACCGATTGTCTCGACCTCATGCTCACCTGGTCGCCCCCACACTTCCAGTACCAGCCCAGATGCAGAGCCGCGGAGAGTTGCGTCGGCAGCCACGTCGAGTGAGGCGGGTCGGCCCACAACCGTGGCCGTACCCGCGCGCAGCGCTACGAGCCAGGCGTGCGACTGAGTCTGCAGCAACAATGTGGCCGTGGCCGTGCCCTCGCCGTCGTCTTTGTCGTCGTCTTTGTCGTCGTTGCCTGAATCGAGTACGGGATCAAGTGCTGGCTCGAACACACCCTGCAGCCAGCCGAGAAACTCATCGATGCCGTCGTCCGCCAGATCAGTCTCAATGGGCTCGGCCGTCTCGACTCCGCGCGCCGACTGCGCGTCCCATCGGTGGATCGCGGTTTCCTGGGCCATCCGCCGATGCCAGAAGGCCACTGTCTGCTCAGACTCAGAGAAGGTCCAGGCAGGGTGCTCGGGCGCAAGTTCGTGCAGGAGTTCGCGCAAGCGCTGATACGCGCTCTCCAACGCGGCTCTGGGATCTTCACGTTGCCCTAGTCCTGTCCATGAGCCAGGCGATGGACGCTGGCCAGTTTCCAACGTGACGATCTTGTGGCGATACACAGCGACCAAGTGTCCCAAGAGATCGCCCAGGTTCCACTCAGAGCAGCCAGGTACCCGCAGCGAATAGTCAACGGACGAGTGGAGCAACGCCTCAACATCGGAATCGAGATGGGCCAGATACGACTGCTCAGTCAGCCTCGTGTGATCAACGCTTGGAGCAAGGTGCATAAGGGCATCCTGCCAGTGGCATTCTCGCGAGTCACTCCAGGCGAAGGTAGTCTGCAGGAATGAGCAACAAGAGAATGGACCGACACAGCGACACGGGCGCAATCCCAACCGCGGGGATTGTGGCAATTGCGCTAGCCCTCGCTGTCGTCGTCGGTCTGTTCGCCGGTGTCATCTGGAGCATGTCAGGCAGCGGTGGAAATTCGGCGGCTCCACAACCGACGCCCTCAAGCACCGTCCCCACCTCATCGACCAGCATCGAACCAACGCCGACCTCTGCGCCCACTTCCGACCCGACTTCCACCCCGGTATCGCCTTCGGCTACAACTTCTTTCTCGCCAGTACCCAGCGCCTCGCCCACCACGTCCTCAAGTTCTTCGGCCACTCCCACGCAATCGGTACCCGGCCCGACCCCAACCAGCTCAGTGCCGCCCGCGCCCGCAACGTCGATCACTAGCGCCGACGGTTGGCGAATGGGCCGCTGGCAGATCACCAACGACAAGACCCTCGGCGTCGATAGCACGGTGCGTAACACCAGCACCGGGACGCGCAGCGCGAATCTCGTCCTCTACATCTACGTCGATGGCTTGCCGATCGGCACGGCGACTGCGGTGATCACTAACCTTGGCGCCGGCGAGACCGTGCCAGTGCATTTCTCGAGCACAAGCGCTTGGAAGCCAGGCACGAAGGTGCTGCTGCTCCAGACCAACTAGGGCAAGCGGTCAGTGTCGCTGCGCTATCGCGGCAACCACGACCAACGCCACCGAAAGCCCGAGCACCCACAAAGTCACGAGACGTCGGGTCCGGGGGTCCATGGTGCATAGCCTAGGTGTCCGCGCGCGATAGCCTCACTCTGTGCCGGACTCAATCGCAGATCAACCCGAAGATCGAGCCGCCGACTCTCCAGCACCACAGTTCATAACACGAGATAGCAACGGTGTCGTGGCAGTCGCAACTGGCACAGCCCTATGGCTTCTCGGGCTCGCGACTTGTCTGCTGGCCCGCGAGTCACTGGCAGCCGCCGGCCACGGTTGGTGGACCTGGGTATGCGCTGTTGGCGCTGCACTTGGCGCCCTCGGGCTGGCCTTCGTGTGGCGACGACGCGCTGCCTACGCAGCGACTAAGGCATAAGTCACCTAGTTGCCGTAACTGAACTAGATGAAGACCTCGTCTGGCTCGATGTCGGAGATGTCATCGTCATCGTCTTCTTCGTCCGCGTCGTCATCGTCTTCTTCGTCCGCGTCGTCATCGTCGTCGTCCGCGTCGTCTTCGTCGTCGTCCGCAATGTCGTGGTCCGCCAACTGATCATCAGCCGCAAGGATCTCCGGCTCATCGTCAGCCGCGAGATCAGTGTCATCGGCGAGAGTGACCAGATCAACCGCGACGATGTCGTCGTCGATCGTGTCTAGCAAAAGGTCCGGTGCCAGCGAGCCAGCCGGATCAAGGACAAACATGTCAGCAACGTTCTCGTCAACGATCATCTCGGTGACGGGGATGCCGGTTCCCTGAATCTCGCGCACATTTGAGTGCGCGCCACAGCCATACCCCAGTGACACGACGCGGCCATCAGCGCCGAACTCATTAGCACAGAGCCCGAACGCCTGGCCCAAGGCCCCGCCGACCGGCATCAGGAAAGCACACGATGAACAGGAACCAGGTGCAGCCTTCGCCATCGCGGCACCAGGCCCGAAATCGCCCTCGTCCCAACGATTTGCAGCCAAGTCGCGGCCGAGCGCAGAAAGCACGCGCTCGCGACCAAGGCCCAACTGCCATTGTTCGGGTCGTAGTGGCGCTTGGCCCTTCTCGAGATCATCCTGCGGATCGAGCACATCAGAACCGGTGTATCCCGGCTCGAGTCGCGGGTCATCTGGCGAGGTCGGATAAAGGTCACCGGGCGATAGGTCGCCGGGGCGCACCCGCTCGCTCCACGGCACCCAGGCAGGTGCAAGCAGCGATCCGCTACCTGGCAGAAGCACTACTTCGTCAACCGTGACCTGGTCCGACCCAGGGGTTCGCACCAGGGTTACGGCCCACTGCCAGCCGCGATATCCCGATGAAAGACAGGTGAAGTGGTGGGTGGCGATGTGGTCGTCATCTGCAACGACCCCCACGTGTTCGCCGACAACGTCTGCATCAGCCATCTCAAGCGCCGCCGCTCGGGCGAGCTCAACGGCAGCAGCCAGCACGGCGTCAACAGTTGGGGTCATGTGCCCATCCTCGCGCACACCGACCTCTGATAGCCAGGCGGGCCCATCTGACGAGTCGGCGAGGCGATCGGTGAAGTGCCCGCAGAGGAGTTACCTACGAGCACTTAGGCATCGATGTCGTCGGCAACCTTGCGCAGCATCGACGCGATGTTGTGCGACGACTTGTCATCGGGGTAGCGGCCGCGACGCAGCGAGTTCGACACGTTGTCGAGCAACTTGATCAAGTCCTCGAGGATCACTGCCATGTCCTCGGCGTCCTTGCGGACCGCCTTGGCAACGCTGGCGGGAACGTCCAAGACACGGATCGACAGTGCCTGGGGGCCCCGCTTACCGTCGGCGATGCCGAACTCAACACGGGAACCGGGCTTGAGTGCCTCGACTCCTGCCGGCAGTGCCGAGGCGTGCACGAATACCTCGTCACCTTCATCGGTGGCGAGGAAGCCAAAACCCTTTTCCGTGTCGTACCACTTGACCTTGCCGGTAGGCACCGTACTCACGCGTCCTTTGTCGAACTCGTCGTGATGATCGCGAAATGCGTTCATCGACCGCAGCGCCCGTTATTTGGGCGTCCGCATAGGGTATCTGGCCTTTGGCCTCCAACCCAACCTGGTTCAAAGATCGGATCTCCCAAGACTCTTCACACTGCTCATCTCAGCGGATCAAGGTCGGCAATCAGGTGCCCCCACTACCTAGCTGCGGGCGCTCCACAAAGCCAGCAACTCATGCTCGCGTTCACGGGAATACATAGGACTCGCACCTTCCGGTGGGACCTCGCGCACATGCTCGACGATCTCGCGCGCACTCTGCTGGATCGATCGAGGCGCAAGCCCGCTGAGGTTGGCCTTCGATGGATCAGCGGTGTTCGCAGCGGCGAAGGGATCATTCGGATCCCACAGGGGCAACGATTCAGGGCCGACTCCACGGGCAGCGAGCCAGGATGACTCCACCCAGGTGAACGTCGTGCCATGAGGCGCAACAGCCGCAGCTATGTCACTCAGCATGTCGGCGAAGGTGTACATCGATGACGGGCTGACCGCGTGGAAGCTACCGCTGACGTCGGCCTCAACGAGTCCGACGATCCATGACGCCATATCCCGGCCATCGATGAGTTGGATGGAATCGGTGGGATCGCCCGGTGCGAGAACCTCACCACCTTGTGCGATGCGCTCAACCCAGGCTGTGAACCGACGAGTGTGATCCCAAGGGCCAATCACATACGTGGGTCGAACAATGGTGACCCGCTCAGCAAACAACTCCTGCGCAACCCGCTCAGCCGTGACCTTCAATGGACCATAGGTAAGTTCGGTGCACTCGGTTTCAGCCTCGTCAGCTTCCGGCAGCAGCTCCGCAGACTCGTCGAATCCGGGGGCGTCTGGAACGGCGTAGACCGAGCAGGTCGAGATCAGCACATAACGACCACCCCCGCCTCCAAGAGCGGCCGCGATCGAACGTACCTGACGAGGGAAATACGCCGAGACATCGATGGTGGCGTCGAACTCGCGGCCATCAAGAACGCCAAGATCACCATCCCGGTCGGCAAGTAGGTGCTCCGACTCGGGAAATAAGGACGCACCAGTGAGTCCACGATGAAGCAACGTCACGTCATGACCGCGCGCCAGGGTCGCTTCCACAATGAGCCGACCGACGAATGCCGTGCCGCCAACAACCAGGATCTTCATGTTCGCTCCAACACTCACCTTGTCGACGACTGTTCCTGCTGGAACGCTGCCGCGAGCCTACGGCGTGCTCAGCGCCGTCACGACGAATGCCGTCAATTGGCCACCCACCCTCATGAGCCGTAAGTTTGTGCAGATGGCCACTGAAGGGACGAGCGGGTCGACGCCCTCAAGGCGCTCGACAGATTCGCCGCGTCCTCGCTCACTCGCCGAGGACTTGCGCGCCCGATCCGACGACGACCTCGGCGCACTTCTGCGAGCCCGTCCCGATCTCTTGCACCCTGTGCCCGCCGATCTTGGCGCGTTAGCGACTCGCGCCACAACCGGACCATCAACTTCACGGGCGATGGATCGCCTCGACGTCTTCGAACTTCAGGTAGTGACCGCACTCGCTGCCCTTACCGAGCCAGCATCGCTAACCGACTTGCTGACCGCCCTTCCCGAGACCGACGTAACGCATCTGCGCCCCGTCATTGATCGCCTGCGCGCTCTGGCCCTGTTGTGGGGGACCGACGAGGATCTTCGCCTCATTCGTCCAGTGCGAGAAGCCTTGGGCACCTATCCCGCTGGGCTTGGTCCACTCATGGCCGATTCTCGACGTGGCGTTGCGCGATACGCCAATGACCCGACAGAGGTCGACCGCGTACTCGCGGATGCTCCCGAGGGCGCGGTCGAGGCACTCGATCGACTCGCGTGGGGGCCGCCAATCGGTCGTGTCGAAGCAGCCAATCGACAGGTTGACGTTGCCAATGCTCGGACTCCCATCGATTGGCTGCTGGCGCAGCATCTGCTCGAACCGCAAGGCAGCGACACCGTGATCGTGCCTCGCGAGGTCGCGATGGCTCGTCGTGGTGGGGTGGTGGTGCGCGATCTTCGGCCAGATCCGCCGGTGGTAGAAGTCACCGAACGCTCCGCGGAACTCGTCGACCGCACTTCTGGGCAGCAGGCGTTTACGTTTGTCCGTCTCGTCGAGGATTTACTCGAACTGTGGTCAGCCGCGCCACCGGCAGTGCTGCGAAGCGGCGGCCTGTCAGTGCGTGATCTCGGCCGTGCCGCAACAACACTCGACCTCGATGAAGAGGCTGCGGCATTGGTGATCGAGGTCGCGTACGCGGCCGGCCTGCTCGGCGCCGATGGCGAGATCGATGAAGCTTGGACTCCTACTCCCGCATACGATGTGTGGCTTACTCGTTCCGTCGCAGAGCGATGGACCATGCTCGCTCAGACCTGGCTATTGATGACCCGCACTCCAATTTTGATCGCGGGCCGCGACGATGCTGGATCGCGTGTCAACGCACTTGCCCGCGATCTAGATCGCTCTGGCACTCCCGAAGCACGACGAGCGCTACTCGACGAACTCGTGCACCTTGGCCCGGGTGAATCTCCTTCCCCCGTCTCGCTGTTCATTAGGTTGCGTTGGCGGCGGCCCCGTCGAACATCGCCACTGTGGCAGGCGGTCGTCGAGTCGACCCCCGAAGAAGCCGAACGCATCGGCGTCACCGGCCTAGGGGCGCTGTCGGCACATGGACGCGCACTGCTCGACACCACGACTCCAGAGGAAGCTTCGGCTGAGGCTCGCGCGTCGGCAAGGATGCCTGGTCGCACGCCAGCACCCGCCCAGGTCGTGAGCGCGCTCGAAGCCGTTCTGCCACGACCGCTCGACCACGTGCTTCTCCAAGCAGATCTCACCGCAGTTGCGCCGGGGCCTCTCGAGAATGAACTCGCGCGTGAGATGACGTTGATCGCTGATGTCGAATCGACTGGTGGCGCGACCGTGTACCGATTCAGTGATGCCTCGATCCGTCGCGCGCTGGACGCCGGGCGCTCGGCGAACGAGATCGTGTCATTCCTCGTAACTCATTCGCGCACAGCGATGCCTCAACCACTCGAGTACCTGATCAACGATGCCGCACGGCGTCACGGCGCTTTGCGCGTTGGCCTAGCGTCGGCCTACATCCGCTGCGACGATCCCGGCATCGTGAGCGAACTACTCGTCGATCGCCGGCTTGCCTCGCTGCGAATGATTCGGCTCGCCGACACCGTCATCGCGACAACGTCGCCTATCGACATCGTGCTCGAGCGCTTTCGCGAAGCCGGTTATGCGCCGAGCGCCGAGAACTCCGAGGGGGCAGTTGTCGTTCGGCGGCGCGATGAGCGACGCACTCCACCGCGTCCGCGTCCGCCGCGGCTTTCCGTTGAACCGCCTGCTGCTTCGGCTGCACTCGTCTCGGCTGCCGTGCGCGCATTGCGGGCTGGCGAGACCGCCGCTGAACATCGACCTGCCGCCATGCCCGAGGGCGCTGGCAGCGGTCGACTCCCACGGTCAACCACCACCGAAGCCGTCACAGCATTACGTACTGCACTCGATGCGCAGCGAGCGATCTGGATCGGTTACGCCGACTCCACCGGCACGATGACCGAGCGCGTTGTCGAACCCCTGCGACTCGATGGCGGCTTTCTCACCGCGTATGACCTACGCACGGCTGAGGTGCGCACGTTTACCGTTGCGCGTATCACCGGCGTGGCTGCTGTCGCCCGTGCTGCCGACTGACAAGCCTTCTCACACGCGATCAACGAGGGCGAGATCTCTTGCGCGAGAACGGGTTTAGAGCACTATCTCCGTAGCGGTAGTGAACTTCTCAAGAAATTCCGGAATGGGTGTCACACCTAAGCCTGGCGAAGTCGGAACGGTCATCATCCCGTCGTTCATCACGAAGGGCTCAGTGATATCGGTGGTAAAGAACCGATCGGATGCACTCGTATCGCCAGGTAGAACGAACCCGGGCAGCGAAGCCAGCGCAACATTGGCGGCACGCCCTAGCCCGGTCTCGACCATGCCACCGCACCACACCGGAATACCCCGGGCGAATGCCATGTCGTGGATCGCTTTCGCGGTGAGGTAACCACCCACCCGACCAGCCTTTATGTTGATGATCTCGCAGGCTCCGAATTCGATGAGCGAATCGGCGTTCTCAAGAGAGATGATCGATTCGTCGAGGCAGACGGGCGTGACCATCCGATCTGCGAGGAGCTTGTGGCCCAGCAGATCGTCCTCATATAGGGGCTGCTCGATCAGCAGCAGATCAAACTCATCCAACTCGAGCAGGTGCTCAATGTCGGCGCGGCTGTAAGCCTGATTGGCATCGACCTGTAGGGGTACTAAGGGCCAGCGCTCACGAACCATGCGGGTAGGCACGATGTCCCAGCCGGGCTCGATCTTAAGTTTGATGCGCTTGTAGCCAGCGTCCATGTAAACGCTGACTTCGTTCATGAGCGTCTCGAGCGAATCGTCCGCAGGGATCCCGACCGATACACCGCAAGGGATTTCGGTTCTGGTCGATCCAAGGTATGAGGCAAATGACTGCCCCGACGCGCGAAGTTGGGCATCGATGAGCGCAAGTTCAAGCGCCCCTTTGGCCATGGGGTTACCTCGAACGGGCTCGAGAATCCCAGGTACCTCCTCGGCAGAAAGTTCGACACCTGCAAGGCGGGTCAACAGGTGATCTCGCATAACGAGAACTGCCGCAGCGTTGAACTCATGGCTGTAGGTCGGCTCCGGCGCAGCGACGCACTCGCCCCAACCAACAACACCATCAGCAGTGGTGAGTTCGAGCAGCATCGTCTCTTTGGTGTAGTCGACGCCAAAGGAGGTGCGGAACGGGCGCACAAGCGGCATTGCCACGTGGTGCACAACAACCTTTGCGATCTTCATGACACAACCTCCACGACGTAGTCACTCTCCTGAGTCAGCGCGACGATGCGGGCCGCTGAGGAAGCAACCGGCGAAAGCGCCTGGCGCACAGCATGTCTCCATGCAGTTGCCATGGCTGGATCGCTACCTCGGATTTCGACGATGTCGCGCGGCAGCGACACAAGGGAGGTGCCGGCAGTGACCGGGGTAACGACTGGGTGGCCCGCGGAGTCAGTGTCGAGTGCCATCGTCGCGCCGCGTGCGATCCAGTCAGCTCGAGACAGAGCCGCCGGCTCGCCTCGCAGGGCCGCGGCGACTCGGTCCGACGCGATGTCCCACTGAAGTAGGACGCGGTCACTCGGATCGCCGACGTTGACGGCGTCCGTCATCGCACCGTAGAAGTTCTCGATGTACTCCACGCCGACGCCGCCAAGCTTGACGAGATTGAATCGCGCATTCCGGCGCACGAGCGGGTCAAAGGTCCAGACAATGCGGTCAAGGGAGGTCTCAAGTGCCCACGACCGTTGATGGACCTTCAGTGCCGTACCGACTCCACGATCGGCGAACTCAGGAAGTGCTGCAGCCACATGTGAATGTAGGTGGGTGTGCCACTGCTCATCGCGGTGATCACGCCCGATTACACCGAGGCAAGCGCCGACAATGCGGTCATCGACATAGGCGCCACTGACATACGCGCCGGCATGTACGAGCGCGCGGAGCAGGTGGCTTGTGACCTCGGTTGCGCCGGGCTGCATCGGCCACACGGTGTCCCAGACATGACGCGCTTCGTCGAATTCGTCCTGGGTGTCGAGCAGGCGAATCTCGACACCGGACTTCGAGGCAGCCACCTGCGCATCTTCCGCTGCCCTACTGAGCAACTCGGCGCCAGCAACCACAGAATCAGAGCTCATTCGCTCACCGTAGGGGCCTGGGATGGTACGCCCACAACGGGGTACTCGGTTGGGCTCTCGGCGATATTGATCGCGTCGATCTCCTCGATTAGCCGGTGAGCCCGTTGCGATGGGAGACTGCACGGATGACCGACGGACCCCTCATTGTTCAAAGTGACAAGACCCTGCTCCTTGAGGTCGACCACGAACTTGCTGCCGAGTGTCGTCAGGCCATCGCACCTTTCGCAGAACTCGAGCGGGCACCCGAGCACATCCACACCTACCGACTCACCCCACTCGGACTTTGGAACGCACGCGCGGCCGGCCATGACGCCGAGGGCGTCGTCGACATCCTCCTGCGCTACTCGCGTTACTCGGTGCCACACGCACTGCTAGTCGACGTCGCCGACACCATGGGTCGCTATGGTCGACTACAACTCCAAATGGACCCAGCACATGGCCTTGTGCTGCATGCCTTCGATCGCGCGGTGCTCGAAGAAGTGCTGCGCAGCAAGAAGATCGAGCCGCTGGTAGGCGCCCGCATCGACGATGACACCGTCGTGGTGCATGCATCTGAGCGCGGCCACATGAAGCAGGTCTTGCTCAAACTGGGCTGGCCCGCTGAGGACCTCGCTGGCTACGTCGATGGTGAAGCCCATGCGATCACCTTGCGCGAAGAGGGCTGGCAGGTGCGCGGCTACCAGCGTGAGGCCGTCGAAAACTTCTGGCACGGCGGCTCCGGGGTGGTCGTGCTTCCATGCGGTGCAGGAAAGACGATCGTGGGAGCCGCAGCGATGGCAACTGCCGGGGCCACCACACTGATTCTGGTCACGAACACAGTCTCGGCGAGGCAGTGGCGTTCGGAATTGCTCAAGCGCACGTCGCTCACCGAGGCCGAGATTGGCGAGTATTCGGGCACGGTCAAAGACATTCGTCCAGTGACCATCGCGACCTATCAGGTGATGACCACTCGGCGTAAGGGCCTGTATCAGCACCTAGAACTTTTTGACGCGCGCGACTGGGGCCTGATTATTTACGACGAGGTCCATCTGCTCCCCGCGCCGATCTTCCGCTTCACCGCCGACATCCAGGCTCGGCGGCGACTCGGTCTGACAGCAACGCTCGTTCGTGAGGACGGGCGCGAAGGTGACGTCTTCTCGCTCATTGGTCCCAAGAGGTACGACGCGCCTTGGAAGGACATCGAAGCTCAGGGCTACATCGCCCCCGCGGACTGCGTCGAAGTCCGCGTAACCCTCGACGACAGCGAACGCTTGGTGTACGCGACCGCAGAACCCGAAGAGCGGTACCGACTTGCGGCCTCGACTCAGCGCAAGTACCGCGTGGTCGACGCGCTGATCGCCAAGCATCCTGAAGAGCACATCCTGGTAATCGGGCAATACCTCGATCAACTGCACGAACTCGGCGCGCGGCTTCAGGCACCGGTGATCACCGGTGAGATGCCGGTGAAGGAGCGTGAGCGGCTCTTCGAGGCGTTCCGTACCGGTGAAGTCCGCGTTCTCGTGGTCTCGAAGGTGGCCAACTTCTCCGTCGATCTCCCTGATGCTGGTGTAGCGATTCAGGTGTCGGGCTCGTTTGGTTCACGCCAGGAAGAGGCCCAGCGCCTAGGCCGGGTACTTCGTCCCAAGGCCGACGGTCGCACCGCCCGCTTCTACGCAGTCGTGGCACGCGACACTGTCGACGCCGACTTCGCCGCCCACCGCCAACGCTTCCTCGCCGAACAGGGCTACGCATACCGCATCATCGACGCCGACGACCTCCTCTACGGCACCCCCTAATCCCCCATTCCCCTCTTCTCATCCATCCAGTTCTCATGAATGTGCCCCAGGATGCGCTAGGGGCAGTTTTTCTTCCCCATTGACAGCGAGAGCGGCGCCATAAATCGGCGATGAGTTGTGGCGTCCGATACACACCGAAAGCGCCCCTCCACGAAAAGGGGGTTACTACTCCTTTCGCGCGCTGCGCATGGCTGCGGCATTCCAGTGAGCGTGAATGCGGGTCTCCGGTTTCGTCCATCCATTTGATGCAACGAACGGCCGGTTTCTCCAAGAACCATCCAAAAGGTGTTCAGGAGTCGGCGCAATGGGGCGATCTGGCTTGAGTTCGGCGGCGAAGCGTGACGAAGGTGTAGCCAGCGAACGTTGGACCACCGGGTCCGACCTCGAAAATGGAGGACACCCCCATGCGCGCATCACTGAGCCGCACAGCACTTGCTGGTATCGCCGCTGGCCTATCCATGGCCCTTGTAGTCCCGACCGCTGGTGCCGCCTTCGCCGGCACAGCCAAGCCACTCCACAAGGGCGCAGTCGACGCGCGCCACAGTTGGCACGGAACAAGCAACCCCGCAGAGAAGGCAGCCAAGATCGCCCTGCGCACCTCGATTCAGGCCGCCAACGCCGCGTACCGCACCGCAGTGCGCACCGCCCGCACCAACTTCAGCACGGATCCGGGAGTGGTCGCTGCCAAGGTCATTCGCGACGCGCTGATCGCAGGTGCTACCGACCCCCAGGTAATCGTCGACGCCAACGCGGGTTTCGCGGACGCCGTCTCGGCCCAAGTCCTAGTCCGCGACGCGGCCGTTGCTAACGCTCTAACCACCTGGATGACCGCGGTTGACGCGGCCTACACCACGTATGACACCGCCACCGGAACGGCAGCCGAGGTCGCGGCCCGCGCCGCTTTCCGAGCAGCGTCACGCTCTGCGCAGATCGACTTCCGCGCGGCGATGAAGTCGGCACTGAAGGAATACCGCACCGCAACAGCGCTCGCCCGAGCCACTCACATCATTGCTGCCAAAGCAGCCATGGCAGCCTTCGAGGCCAGCCCCAAGGCTCAAGCCGACGCCGATGCGCTCCACGCCGCAATCACGGATGCGCGGTCGACCTTTACGACCGATGCGGCCGTGATCGCCGCGAAGACCACCCGAGCCTCAGAACTCGCGACGGCGAAGGCCACATACAAATCAGCAATGACTGCCTCTCGTGACGCCTTCAAGGCCGCTACCGGTCACGACCCGCACCGACTCCGCCCGCTCCTACCTGGAGTGTGACGCCCGCTGCTGTGGCCGGGAATCGACCACAGCAGGCAAGGCTGACGCCGAACTCGGCTGACGCCAAGATCAGTGCGGGGCATCGAGAGTTACACCTCGGCGCCCCGCACTTCTTCCCCACTCGTTTCAGCATCGCGCGTCGACCACAGGCCACCAAGGCCTCGACGAGCCACAAATCCGCACTTCCCCACCATTTCGACGTCGCGATAAGTGCGTCACCACAAGCACTAATCGCACACTCGCAGTGAGCCATTGATGACACAGCGCGGTCACCGACCGACGAAACGCAGTGGCTTTCTCTCCGGCAGATATTGATCAGGTCTCGCTCTCAAGCATTGATCGTTTTCTGCCGATACTGAACATGAGTCACAACGACTTTCCGCTTTTTCGACACGCCACAAAGGAGTCCAGATGTTCCCTCGCGCTATTGTCCTCGACCTGGCCGAGCGGGCCGCGACGACTTATGTCCTCGTACTCGTCACCCTCGGTGTGGGAAGCATGACTATGGGGCTAAACCCAGGCAGTGCCTTCGCATGGTCGATTCTGCCGGCCGCCCTTGAGCTTATTCGCGGCATCATCGCCGCTGGCTTTGGCTCAGAGCACACCGCATCGTTCATTCACCACAAGCCAGCAGCAGAGCGTCGCGACGCAGACGCACCGCAACTGGTCTTCGCGCAGGAACCTGCCAAAGCA
>CAIXFH010000172.1 GCA_903918645.1 uncultured Actinomycetes bacterium
AGGATGCCGGGAATCGGGAGGAACACTTCCGTCAGGAAGTGTGACGGGTCCCGTCACCCGCTCTGACTTACAAAAACCTCCCGGTGTTCCGGGGGGTTTTTGTATGTCAGGAATTGGAGGATGCCGGGAATCGGGAGGAACACTTCCGTCAGGAAGTGTGACGGGTCCCGTCACCCGCTCCCTCGAAAAGCCTTGCAGAACTATGGATTACAAGATCCCAAGAAACACCGCAACTAGCCGTATTTGGCCCTGATTAGTGGCACGTGCCACTAATTTGGGGGTCACTATGGCACGTACGTGGCACGACGTCAGACTGCAGAGAAGGCGGTTGAAACTCTATGTAGCGGCTCAAAGCTCTGGCATAATCGAAATGCTACGGTCCCCATGTCCCGGGGCGTGAGGAGTAGGTAAGCCCATGACGCCCAGAGCCAGCACCTCGCACCTGTTCGCTTACACAGGTGAACAGGTCGAGATCAGCACACACGTTCTACTTGCTGATCTTCATCCCGAGGATTGGGAGCAACTGCGGTCGTTCACGGAGCCGATCAGGTTTAGACAGGGTGACTACTTGGTCGAGCGGGGCCACCATGACAGAAGTCTCTACCTCGTGTTCTCCGGAAGTTTCGCCAAGATCGACGACACAAGCGCTGCACACCGGACGCATCGCAGCCACGAGGCGCCGACACTCCTCGGCGAACTCGAGTTCGTCGCTGATCTCCCACACCTGACCACACTGCAAGCGCTCACCGACGGCGAGATGGCTCGGCTGAGTTTCGAATCATTCCAACAGTTGTCGGCGATGAACCCAGTCTTGGGACGCACACTGTTGCTGGATGTCGCACAAGTCATCGCGGGGAGGGTCACCCATCTGACCGAGCGGCTTGAGGAACTCGAAACAGCGCGCCATTCGGGAATCTTCAAGCGGCGGGCACTGCGCCCGTGACCGCCATTGACATCACCCTCACACGCCGAGTCGAGCCACCCACGACGAAGTTCCCCAACTACACGAACCTCCCAACGTACCTTCCGCGCTCACTGTGGAACGGGATTCGCGCTGTCGTGGTGGTCGGCATGCTCGTGCTCGCGGTCGCACTTGTCGTCGCGCCCGAGCCAAGTCTGAAGATCGTCTACTTCGCGTTGATCCCGTTACTTCCGATCACGTTCATGGCGGCGCCCGGAATCTGGCGCAATATCTGCCCTTTTGCCAGCGCCAATCAGATTCCCCGCCGGTTCGGATTTACCCTAGGCCGCACACTGCCGGCATGGGTTCAGCGTCATGGGATGCTCATCCAAGTCGCACTGTTCACGGGCATCGTCCTGCTCAGGCCCTTTGTCTTCGATCACAGCGGGCCAGCCACCGCAATGCTGCTGCTCTCCGCCATGACCATCGCCTTCGTGGGCGGAGTGGTGTTCAAGGGTAAGAGCGGTATGTGTCACTCGATCTGTCCGTTGAGTCCGGTGCAGCGGGTGTACGGGCAGTCGCCCGCACTGCTGGTTGCCAACACGCACTGTCAGCCCTGTGTGGGCTGTGCGAAGAACTGCAATGACTTCAATCCCAAGGCCGCCTACCTCGCGGATCTGACCGACGAGGATCCGCAATATGCGGGCTACCGCAAGCTCTTCGTCGCCGCCTTCCCCGGCATCATCGCTGGCTACTTCCTGCCCCCGGCAGATGTCTCGCTCGCTCTCACCGGCGCCTACTTCGTCGTATCAATCCTGGTGAGCATGGGCTCGTTCTTCCTGCTCGACGCCCTTCTGGCCTTGAGCGAATACACGCTCACGACGTTCTATGCCATCGCCGCGCTGAACCTGTTCTACTGGTGTGTTATCCCGCGAATCCTGCACGCGTGGTGGCCGGCAGCCTCCGGCACCGACACGATGCTGCTGGCAATTCGCCTTGCTCTGATAGCCATTTCCATCTGGTGGATCATCCGCACCCTGCGCAAGGAAGATCAGTTCAGCGCGGAGCATGCGGGCACTCTCGCGCCGGCGCCCGTCACCCTTGGGCACGGACATCGCGCGGCCTCGGCATCGGGCAACGAGGTTCTGTTCGAACCGGGAGACCGCCGACATGTGGCCAAGATCGGCAACACTATCTTGCAGGTCGCGGAGATGGCGAGCATCAAGATCGAGGCAGGCTGTCGGATGGGCGTGTGCGGGTCTGACCCCGTATGCGTGCTGGACGGAGCCGAGCACCTCTCGCCGATCGGCTCCGACGAGCAGTCCACCCTCGACCGACTCGGGCTCGAACCGCGCACGCGGATGGCCTGCAGTGCCCATATCAACGGCGATGTCACCGTGTCCGTCGAGCGCCCCAAGTCTCGTGACTCACAAGATTTCGCGCGTGAAGATCACCCCGTCGACGATTCGATTCAGAACGTGATCGTCCTCGGCGCAGGTGTCGCCGGCACGACCGCAGCTGACTACATCCGACGACTACATCCGACGTGCCAGATCGACCTTGTGGGAGCCGAGGCGTTTCCGCTCTATAACCGTATGGGAATCTCGCGACTTATATACGGGCACACCGCTATGGCGGGGCTCGGGCTCATCGACGAGAGTTGGTCCACCGACAAGGGTGTGACCACCTGGCTCAATACCTCGGCCACCAGGATCGATCCAGCCATGCAGGAGGTCGAGCTCCAAACCGGCGAGGTCCTTCACTACGACCGCTTGATCCTCGCGATGGGCTCACAGAGTTTCGTCCTGCCATTGCGGGGAAGTGGCCTCCCGGGTGTCTTCGTTCTTCGCACTGCCCTTGACGCCTTCAGTATCCGCAGCTTCATGCAGCAGACCTCAGGCCGGAAGGCGCTGGTGATCGGCACAGGGCCACTCGGGATGGAAGCTGCGTATGCCCTGTGGAAACTGGGGCTGAAAGTCACTCTCGTCGGCCAGAGCGGGCGGCTCCTCGGGGCGGGCCTATCCGATCGTCCGCACGAGCTTCTCGTCGCCTACTTCCGGGGCCTGGGCATTGCGACCGTCATGGGATCACCAAGCGAGATCCTCGGCACTGACTCCGTCACCGGGGTCGCGCTGGCCGCAGGCGAGCCGCTCGACTGCGACATCGTGCTCGTGTGCGCGGGAATCAGACCCAACGTAGACCTCCCTCGCCAGGCAGGCCTCGTAGTTGGCAAGGGGGTCGTCGTCGACGAGAGCATGCGTACCAGTGATCCTTTGATCTTTGCGGCAGGTGATGTGGCCGAATTCGCGGGGCAATTGCCGGGCCTGTGGCCGATCGCCACCGCGCAGGCCGAGGTCGCGGCGCGGTCGGCAGTGGGTATCGACGCGGTGTACATCGATGGTCATCAGCCGATGATTCTCAAGGGCTGCGGCATCGACGTATCGATGGCGACGCGAGCCGGGGCTGCAGATCAACTGGAGTCCTCGGTCACCATCACCATCGACGAAGGCGACATGTTCAAATACCGCGAACTGCGCTTGGTGGACGGCCAGATCATCTCCGCGACGATGATGGGTTTCCCGGATCTCTTCGCCGGCGTGCAACGAGCGATCACGTCTCGAACCGATCTTGGAGCCCAACTCGAGATGTTGCGCTCCGGTGACTGGAGCATCTTCGGCTGGGGTGCCTCCGCGGCGTCGTGATTCGCGGCGAGACTCTCTCCCTGGAAGAGCGCTTACTTGTAGGTGCCGGACCACACTTCGGTGTAGGTCTCGACAGTCGCCGGGTCGGAGTACTCATCGAGCCCTTGCTCGACCTTGCGATGCACCTCGGCATGCTGGCAGGCCCTGTCGACCCACGCCTCGGGTGGACCGCCATCGATGATGAGAACCACTGTGGGATCGTCCACGCTCTGAAGGCGCCGGACGGTAGAACACTTCCGTCAGGGATTGTGACGGGTCCCGTCACCCGCTCCTCGAAAAGCCTTATAAGACAAGGGATTACAAGATCCCAAGAATCACTGCAACTAGCCGTATTTGGCCCTGATTAGTGGCACGTGCCACTAATTTGGCGGCTCACTATGGCACGTTAGTGGCACGGCAAAAGAGCAGGACCTTAACGCACGTTGTCATTTCGCCACTTCTGGAATCACTACTGCCCGTGGATGATGGAGGCATGACAACCAGAACCCACAGCGCAGTCGCCGAAATCCCGGCTGCGAATCCAACAGAAGCTGAGTCCCACTTCTCAAGGCTGTTGACACTCGAGACCGATTGCTGGGACGTTCACGAGGCCATCACCACTGGCAAGCAGGACTTCGTGCTTCTGCAGACGTCAGCATCACCAGAGTCATTCGCAACCGAGCACATCCCCGGCGCTATCCACCTTCATCACTCGTTGATTAACGAGCAGACGTTGGGTGCGTGGCCACATGACACGCTGTTCGTCGTGTACTGCGCCGGGCCGCACTGCAACGGTGCCGATCGCGGCGCTGCGAACGTGGCAATGCTCGGTCGTCGAGTCAAGAAGATGATCGGTGGCAAAACGGGGTGGCTCGACGAAGGCTTCAGTTTCGTCGCGTCGTGATCGCGTCAACGTCCGTCCGGCGTGCCACTAAGCCGTGAGTCACTCTCGACCGTTCGAGAGTGCTTACATGCCGTAGTGGAACCGACGGAGAGATTTTGAGGGCACTGCGATGCTCCAGGATGCGATCTTCGCGCGACGGGACTGGCTCGGGGCTCCGGGTAACGAGGACATCGCGATCGCCTTCCTGCGGGCCACCTTCCGCGGGTGGATATTTGCGCGCGAACACCAGACCTACCAGCTCCACGAGGTCAACCCACTGGTCTGGCCGGTTCCGGCTGGGATCGGAATCACGGAGGCGGCCAGTTGGGACTAGACGGTTCAGATCGCCCTCGAGAGTGGCGTGCTGACGTCGGCTCCTGAGTCCGGCACCTACCGCAACGACC
>CAIXFH010000173.1 GCA_903918645.1 uncultured Actinomycetes bacterium
CCGATCTAGTAGTAGTACTCCGGATTCACCCCGCGGTAGTAGGGGCCGTAGCCGGCTGCCTTCGCCGCCTTGCATGTGCCCATGTCTGGGTCTAGCCCGGCCTTCTTCGAGGGTGTTGCAACGATGCTTGACGGGGCTTGACCGCCGGTATTTGCAGCGATAACTGGTTGAGTCCCTGGCGACGGCAGGGACTTACCCGGGCAGGTAGCGAGCACGGTTTGCATTGCCTGCTTCTCGGCGGCGGTTACCCAAAGTCCGTACTTCTTCTTAACCGCGATCTGGCGCGCAACGTAGGTGCAGCGGTATGACTTCGACGGTGGCAACCATGTTGCCGCGTCGCCATCTCCCTTCTGCCGATTGGCACTTGAGTCGGTCGGTTGCAGATTCAGCGGGTCGTTGGCGAGCGCAACTCGCTTGGCGAATGGCCACGTCGCGGCACCCTTTTGCCAGGCGTCTGAGAGCGCAACTACGTGATCGATGTCGACTTCACTGACACCGCCGTACACGAATCTGATCGAGCGTCCGGTGTATGGATCGGCCAAGGTGCCCTGCAGCACTTTGCACGTGCCCGACATGTTGATGTTGGTCAGAGTGGCAATGAGCATGTCGTTGCGGGTATCGCAACCGTTGCGATTCACGTCGACCCATCCGGTGCCGAACTGAGCTCTCGAGTAGCCGGTCTTCGGCGCTCGACCCTTAACCGGTAGCGCAAGTAGCGCGGACGACGCTGTGCCAGTGACTCCGGTCGACGGCAGCGCCGACGCAGAGGGTGATCCGCTAGACGGTGTCTGGGTAGAGGTAGCCGCGGTGGTTTCGACCGGCACGCTCGTTGATGTCGAGTTTGGGTTGGGAGTTGTCGCTTCAGCGGAAGGGGTTGGGGAGCGGCTGTCCAGGTTCGAAGGAGCCGAAGCTGTGGGTGTCGCTCCTGGTGCAACCAGCGCCAAGATGACGAGAAGGCCAACAGTTGCAGCTGTCACCCCTGACTTGACCTTGGCAGAGGTGCCGGGACGCACCCATAACAGTACGAGCCCCGGAATGAAGCACAAGACAAACCCGAGCGCGATGATCGGCCAGGACGTGATCCAAGGTCGACGCCGGCCCTGAATCGCTTCAGGCATAGTTCTCAGATCCATTGGGGCGCCGGCAGATTTCGCATTTGCATTCGGTTCGACTGCGCCAGCAACTGCAGCGCCAACTGTCGCGGGATCGGCATCGGCGGAGGTCTGGGTCCAGGCTGACCCATCCCACCAGCGCAACTTCGTGGGGTACTGAGGATCAGGTGCGTACCAACCCGGAGGAATCTCGTTGCTCATGCAGCCCCCGCGGTATCTGTCCCGAGCGAAGCGGGATCAGCACGACGTTAGCCCTGCGGGTGCAATTTGCGTGGGATAAGGCGATTCAATTCAGCAAATTTGCTGGCCAACACTGCGCGTCGGTAGATCAACTTACGGTGGGCCCGCTGCGCGTGAGCCCAGTCTTAGCCGCCGAGGTAGGCAGTTCTTAGCGGCCCAGAGAACGACGAGTGCACTACGAGGTGCAGCGTTTGGGTTGCGCGAGTCAGCGCTACGTAAAGATCAGCTGCGCCGGCGGTGGAGGAGGCCTCGATCGCAGCAGGATCGACGACGATCACGTGGTCGAACTCCAAACCCTTTGCGGCGGCTGCATCAAGGACTGCGACCGAAGCATCCATCGCTCCGGCGCCCGTGGCCGTGGTGACTCCCGCGCTGTGGAGTGCGGCACGGAGTCGACTGACTGCGCCCGCTGGCGTGAGCGCCGCCCAGGTACCTGACGCCGACAGCGCCGAGGCATCACGCGCTTCGACAACGACCTTGGCGGCTCGGGCGATGATGTCTTCGCCTTCGTCGACGAGGTGCCAACTCGGGTCGGAATCGCCTTCGCGAACCGCGCTCGGAGCGCCTTCTGCCAGACCCCTCGCGAGCAGCACCTCGTTCGCGGGGATGAGCAGTCGACGCGGGGTGCGGTAGTTGACGGTGAGGGTCTCGAGAACCCACTTGCCGCGCGTCACATCGTCGAGGGCATTCGCCCACGAAGTTGCTGCGCCCGGACTTGACGCTTGGGCGAGATCTCCGACTATCGTCATCGATCGGCTGGGCACGCGCCTGGCCACTACTCGCCAAGCCATCGCCGATAGTTCTTGTGCCTCATCGACAACCGCGTGTCCGTATGTCCACTCACGATCGGCTGTTGCTCGTTCGACCAACGTGCCGACGGCTCGATCTGCTGCATAGCGATTTGCCACATCGTCAGCCGAAACGATCCCGGCGTAAGCATCCAAGCCACCGTCGTCGAATCCTTCGCTGTCGCTGGTGGACTCATCTGCGAGGGCACGCGCGGTCGCCTCCCGCACTGCTCGTTCGCGAAGTGAGACGCGCGAGTGATGCGGATCGGGGCCGAGGAGTTCGGCAAGTTCGTCGAGCAGAGGTATATCGGCCACGGTTACGGGCGATGTGGGATCGCGGTGCAGCGCCTGCTGCTGCTGGGCAGACAGGACACCATGTGCGGCCTTGGCCAACAACACATCGTCGGAGAACAGCCGGGCCAAGACGGCGACTGGCGTGGTCGGCAGCCACAACAGGTTCAGTTCTCGCCGGACGTCGAGGCTCTCACGCAGTTCTTCGGCGAGCCCGTCGCGAACATCGCTGTCGCCGCCGTTGAGACGTCGGGCTCGGGCGACCTTGGTGACAGTGCGATCGATGATCGAGGTAAGGAACGGCACACGTTGCGCGTTGTACGTGTCGAATTGGCCGCGGGCAAAGTCAGCTGATCGCTTGAGGTCTTGATCGGTCAGGATCACTTCGATATCGGACAGTCGAATGCGTACGGGCGCGCGATCGAGCCGGGGGAGGTTCTTCACGGCGGCCGCGAGAACTCGAATCATCGCGAGGTCGCCCTTCACCGTCGCGACGTCAGGCTCATCGTGCGAAATCGCTTCTACTCCAGGAAATAGCGAGCCCAACGTCAGTGCCACGACACTCGTCTCGCCGAGTGAGGGCAGCACCTGCTCGATGTAGCGACACCACGTGGAGTTGGGTCCCAAAACAAGAACCCCGGAATCGGCGAGACGGTCGCGGTGGGTGTAGAGCAGGTACGCGGCACGGTG
Organism: uncultured Actinomycetes bacterium; assembly: GCA_903918645.1. GTDB lineage: Bacteria > Actinomycetota > Actinomycetes > S36-B12 > CAIYMF01 > Longivirga. The sequence continues at coordinate 3,122 of CAIXFH010000173.1, forward strand.
CAGAGCGACTGCTGTCTTGCCCGTGCCTGGTCCACCTGCGACGACCAGCGCACCAGTGGTGTCGGATCGGATGATGCGATCCTGCTCGGACTGGATCGTGGCGACGATGTCACCCATGCGTCCGGTGCGAGCCGAGTTGAGCGCAACCATCAACGCTGAGTCAGTGCCAGCTTGGTCCTGCTCGCCGTCAACGGCATCTAGGTCAAGGACGTCACGCAGTAGTTGAACGACCTTGCGGTCGCGAGTTGTGATGTGGGTGCGGGCAGTGACGCCGCACCGGTGCGCGTGAGTTGCTTGATAGAACGGAGCCGCAGCCGGTGTGCGCCAGTCGACTTGGAAGACCGTGTGGTCGTCGTTGAGCAACCCGATGCGACCGATCCACAATGAGCCGGTACCGGTGGGGTCTTCGACAGCTTGGGTCGTGTTGGTCGTGATGTGGCCGAAGGTAAGCCCGTCGCCGATGCCGTCGAGGTCTGCGGCGCGTCGACGGTAGTGCAGAGCCTGGGCGTCGCGTTCGGACCTCGCCTGGTGGGTGCCGCCGCTAGGGCCGCCCTCCGCGTCGACGAGTCGGCGTTCGGCCAGGCCACGCAGTGCGTCGAGTTTCGAGTACGCCGTCGCCACATGTGCTGCTGCGCTGCGTGCCTCGTCCGATTCGACCGGGGGCAGGTCCTGGCTTTGCTCTGTCATGTTGTTGACGATGCGTTCCTATTCCGATCAAGGCAGCCATGCGGCCGTGCCCGGAGGGCGATTTCGCGAGAGGGCTCCGAACTGGCCTACAGACTACGTCACCAGACGGTTCCGGGATGACGGTCTGGCCGCGCGGCTTACCGGCAAGGAAAGGTAGTGCTTGCACCCATGGCTTTGCCGGGCACCTGCAATTTGCTGGACTCATGCACCCGGATACGCCTGGGAAGATTGGGATCTGGCGCCCGAACTCTCGCGCCCAGGTCTCGCGCCTAGGCGCGAAAGTGATTGCGCCCTTCGGTGAGTTCTGCGTCCGACAGATGCTGGCCGTGTCTGTCGCTGCGACTGGCCAGGCCTGGTTCGGGCGAGCCAGCGCCCAACTTAGGTTTGATGTCGACGTTCGCTGCGCACGCTGGGCCGGATCGTCGAGCCGGCTGGATCGCGGTTGTAGGGTGCAGACACATGTGACTGGGACCGCCGGCATTTGCACTGGGATTGCTTGGTCCTGTGATTGAGTTGGCGAAGGCAGAGAGGGCGGCATGAGTCAGTCAGAGCCGGATGCAACACCGCGCCGAATTCTCCAGCGCGGACTGTGGTTTGAGGAGTTCGAGGTCGGCACCATCTACGAACATCGGCCAGGTAGGACCGTCTCTGAGGCTGACAACGTCCTTTTCACGACGCTGACGATGAACACGCAGCCGCTTCACCTCGATCAGGCCGAGAGCGAGAAGTTACCGCCGTTTCACGACCGACTCGTGAACTCGATGTTCACCCTGTCGACGATGGTTGGACTTTCGGTCGCGCAGTTGACCCAGGGCACGATCGTCGCGAATCTTGGCCTGACCGATGTTTCATTTCCGCATCCGGTCAAGCATGGCGACACGATTTATGCCGAGACCCTTGTGGTCGACAAGCGTCCGTCATCAAGTCGACCCAGCGAGGGAATCGTCACGTTGAAGCACGTTGCAGTGAATCAACATGGCGTGGTGGTGGCTGAAGTTACGCGCAGCACATTGGTGCGGATGGCGCCCAAGTGAGTTGGCTTCCTGGGCCGGCATGGCTGTTCTGTCCTGCAGATCGGCCGGATCGCTATCTGAAGGCACTCGCAGTCGCTGACATCGTCGTACTGGATCTCGAGGACGCGGTTGCTGGATCGAGCAAGGGGTTGGCGCGAGAGCACGTACGTCAACTGGTGGCGGCAGGCTCCTATGACCGCGATCGAACGGTGCTCCGCATCAATGGAACTGCATCGGGTGAGTTCGCGGCTGATCTGGATGTGGTTCGAACATTGGGTCTGACCAGAGTCATGTTGGCCAAGGCCGAACGGGCTTCCGACGTTGAAAGCCTTGAGGGCCTTGAGGTCGTGGCTCTCATCGAGACGCCAGCGGGCGTGGTGGCGGTCGAGGACATCGCTGCCGCCACAAATGTCGTGGCGATCATGTGGGGTGCGGACGACCTGGTCGCTGGCCTAGGCGGTACCTCGAGCAGGTTCGCTGACGGCTCATATCGCGACTATGCGCGTTACACGCGATCTCGTTGCCTGATTGCAGCGAAGGTGTATGACCGCATCGCCATTGACGCGGTCTACATGGATATCCCCGACACGGCTGGTCTCGCCCTTCAGTGTCAGGACGCCGCTGCTGTTGGTTTTGATGTGACCTGTGCGATTCACCCGAGTCAGATCGAGGTGATTCGCACTGCCTTCACGCCGACCGCCGAAGAGATCGAGTCGGCGCAGCACTTGATTGACTCCGTTGGCACTGACCCGGGAGTCACTACGCACCTCGACCGCATGGTTGATGGCCCCATCATCGTTCACGCTCTCCGCGTCCTGAGGCGCGCGGGCCGTACCGGCGCTTGATGACCGATCCCCAGGATTTGCCTCCCGCTAGGCGGCTCGTTGGGCCTCGTCACCGCTCACTATAGGAAAAGTGACGTCGCTCTCTTGACTGTGCGCGGCCCCGGCTCTAGCGTTTGCTTACTGCGTCGTGGCTTCGGCCACGCGAGGACGATTTCTGCCGGAGGATTTCAGCTCGATGTGTTACCTGATGAGTCGGTCTTTCGCCATGGACGATCTGTCCGGTTCGCGGCAGGCAGATCGGCCGAGCATCCAGTTGATGGATTCTGCACGTCCAGGCCATTTCGCACCTGAGCGTGGATAGGGTTCGCAGGTATGGAACCGGCGGCACTAGCAGGGACGCAATCTGGCACTAGCCATGCCTCCGCACTTGACTTGCGCTTCATGGTCAAGCGCTTTGGCGCCGTCACCGCCGTCAACGATGTGAACCTTGCCTTCAGCGCTGGTGAGGTCCACGCCCTGCTCGGTGAAAACGGTGCGGGCAAGTCGACTTTGATGAACTTGGCCGCAGGCTTTCTGGCACCCGATCAGGGCGAGATCTGGGTTGGCGGCCGGCAGGTGCGCTTCGGTTCCCCGCGCGATGCGCTTGCAGTCGGGATCGGCATGGTGCACCAACACTTCCGTCTCGTGGATGCTTTCACCGTCGCGGAAAACCTTGCCATTGGCGCAGACGATGTCTCGCCGCGTACGTCCTCGAGGCAACTGAACAAGCGGGCCGACCTGATCGCTGAGCAATTCGGCATGCCGGTGCAGTCAGCCAGACTTGTAGGCACCTTGTCGGTGGGCGAGAAACAACGTGTCGAGATTCTGCGCACACTGTCGAGGGGGACTCGAGTTCTGATCCTTGACGAACCAACAGCGGTCCTGACTCCTGAAGAGAGTGAGGGGCTCTGTGAGAACCTGCGGCAAATGGCAGCGCAAGGCACGTGCATCATCTTCATCTCGCACAAACTCAAGGAAGTGCTTTCCGTCGCGGATCGAATTTCGGTGATGCGTAAGGGGAATCTGCACGCGACCGTGCCTCGCGAAGGCTGCGACGTTGTCTCGCTATCACGCATGATGTTTGACGATGTGAGTGATGAGTTTGCCTCGGTTGCACTCACTCCGTATGACGGTGCGCGCAGCGATGTTGTGGTTGTTGAGGACCTCGTCTGCAGCGATGATCGCGGTGCCGCAGCCCTACGCGGTGTGAGTTTCACGGTTCGCGATCACGAAGTTCTTGGCGTCGTCGGCGTTGCCGGAAACGGTCAGCAAGAACTAGAGCAGGTGATCACGGGGCTGCGCCAAGCCGACAGTGGAACGGTGCGCATCGGAGGTGAACCTGTCCGCGACGTACGAAGTGCGATGGGTGCCGGTCTGGCGCACATCCCAGAGGATCGCATGGGCTCGGGATTGGTTGGTAGCCAACCGATTTGGCGCAACGCAATCATGCGCAACTACCGCACTGCGCCGGTTACGCAGGGTGGGGTAATCCGAGCCAAGGTTGCGCGAGCGTATGCAGCTGACCTCGCCGACCGCGTCGATCTCTCGACCCGTGACGTCGGGGTCCTCGTCCAGCATCTCTCAGGTGGCAACGCCCAAAAGTTGCTCGTAGGGCGCGAGTTTGATGGTGACCGCCGTGCCGTCGTTGCCGTGAATCCCACGCAAGGGCTTGACGTGAAGGCGGCAACTACGGTTCGCACTCGACTCCTTGAGGCGCGAGACCGCGGCCTCGCAGTACTGCTGATTTCGGCTGACCTCGATGAAGTATTGACGCTGTCCGATCGAGTGGTGGTGATCTACGAGGGGCGCATCGTGGGCGAGTTCACTGATGCTGCCAGTCATCGTGACGTCATCGGTCGATACATGGGTGGCGGACACCTATCTGCAGAGTCTCCGGGCACCAGCGATTCAGACAGCGGAGCCACAGATGACAGCGACTGATCGGGCAGCGACGCCGGCCGCTCGAACCCGGAAGGGCATTCTCCCTTGGCGCATTGAGCGCCGACCCGATCCTGATCGGATCGGCGTGTATCGACTCGTAGCCGTGCTTGTGGGTCTCGCGATCTCGCTTATCGTGGCGCCGATCTTGTCGGGCGTGCCCGTAGGCGACTTTTACAAAGCAATCTGGACCGGCACGATCGGAACCGCGTTGGGGTGGTCCAATGTCCTGACCATCGCGATTCCGCTGACTCTCGCTGGGCTAGCTGCGGCCATCCCGTATCGCCTCAGCCTGTGGAACGTGGGCATCGATGGTCAGATGCTCATGGGTGCATGGGCGGCCACCGGAGTCGGGTTGTGGCTGCCGAATGCGCCTGGCCCCTTGCTGATCTTGGTGATGATTATTGCGGGCCTGATCGCTGGTGCACTGTGGATCGTGATCCCCACGTGGGCCCGCGTCGCCTTTGGCGTCAGCGAGGTGATCACGACCTTCCTGCTGAACTTCGTGGCTGTGGCTTGGCTTGTCTACTGGTGCACCGGGCCATGGCGCGCACCCGGCGTTGCGGGTGGGATCCGGGCGGCTCAGGTTCCAGAGCAATCATGGTTGCCGATGCTCGACATCCACGGAGCTCAGGTCAATCTCGGCATCGTGCTGGTTCCCCTTCTGCCCGTTGCTTTTTGGGCGTATAGCCGCTTCACCCGCCGCGGCTATGAAGTGACCATGCTCGGAGCGAATCCGCAGGCCGGCGGTTACGCCGGGATGCGGGTCAAGCGGCATCTCATCACAGCGATGCTGATGGGTGGTGCGATCGCTGGTCTAGCCGGCGCTATCAACATGCTGGGCACAAGCCACGAACTCTCGCCTGGCCTGACATACAACACGGGCTTCAATGGCCTGGTGGTTGCAGTGCTAGCCGGCGCGAATGAACTCGGAGTTCTCGCCCTCTCGGCGGTCTACTCGCTCCTGCTCGCTGGCGGTGGCTCGCTGGGAATCATTGGGGTGAGTTCCGATCTCGTCTTTGCGATCATCGGCGTCACGCTCGTGTTCGGTTCGCTTGGCGAGGCTTACGCCAGGTTGCGTCTAGTGAGAACTACGCCACGAGGCGCCTCGTCTCCAACTGCACCACCCCCGTCCATCACCCCGTCGTTACCGGGCTCAACTGAGTCAGAGGGTGCTTCCTAATGGCCGACGGCATTGTTGCCTCAGCAGTTGCGACCGCCATTGGCGGCAGCACTGCGATCTTGCTTGCCGCGACCGGTGAACTGCTGGTCGAGAAGGTGGGCGTCTACAACATCGCACTCGAGGGTGTGATGCTTGTCGGCGCGTTGTCAGGCCTGATTGCCGACGTGAACACGGGGTCGTGGGTCATTGGTCTACTAGTTGGTGGACTCTTCGGAGCGCTATTCGCGTTGTGCTTCGGCTTGATCACCGTCGTGCTGCGTACCGACATGATCGTCGTGGGTGTAGCCCTGATTTTCGTGGCGCTCGGAATCACCGATGTCGTTGGCAGTAAGTACGTCGGAGTGTCGGTTCCGGATCCGATCCCCAAACTTCCTATCCCCGGATTGTCGTCGTTGCCCTTCTTTGGTAGCGCGATCTTCAGCCAGAGTCTGATCACCTACCTAGCGGCGGCACTGCCGTTTGGGGTGGCGTTCTTGCTGAGCAGAACCCGACATGGGCTCAACATGCGGGCGCTTGGTGAGAACCCGCACGCTGCTGACACTGCGGGTATCCCCGTTGTTGGCTGGCGACTTTTCTATGTCGCCGTTGGTGGTGCTTTCGGCGGGATCGGTGGCGCGGTCTTGACCCTAGGCATCATCGGGGCGTGGATCACCAACGTCACTGCCGGACAGGGCTGGATCGCGTTTGCCATCGTCTTCTTCTCCGGCTGGCGTCCACTCGGAGTGTTGCTGGGGGCCTATTTCTTCGGCGCCCTGAGCGTGCTCGGCACAGTGGGCCAGGTAGAGGGCTGGGATTTGCCGAGTGAGGTTTTCACGGTGCTGCCCTATGTCGGAACGGTCGCAGTCATGATCATTCGGGCTTGGAGTCAGCGCCGCCGCGGGGGTATCAGTTGGCCTGCGGCATTGGGTCTTCCGTTCTACCGCGGATAGGTCTGCGAGCCCGATCTAGGACCGATACACAAAAGTGACATCACTCTCTTGACACGGTGTGACGGCGGTCATACGGTGGCAAAATCTTGGTAGTGGTTCTCCGTTTTGTGCACCTGTGTCGAAGTTCAGTCCGAACACCTCGAACCGGCGCAGATTACGGAATCCACTACCCCGCATTGGCGTCGCTCGTCGAGCGTCGCAGGGAGGACCAGAATGAACGTTCGGTTTCGAGTAGTCCTGGCTGCGGCGGCTGTCGTCGCGGTCGCAGTCACTGCATCAGGGTGCAGCAGCAGTGGTGGTGGCGGTACAACCTCGCCTAGCGCCAGTGCTCCTGTGAGTTCCTCGCCCGCCGCTCCGGCTAAGGAGTTGAAGGTCACGTGGACTTACACCGGCCCGGAGAAGGACGGTGGATACAACGAGATCAATGAGGTCGCCATGAACGCCATGGCAACCGTTCCCGGCGTCACCGTTCAACCCATTTACGACGTGCCCTACTCTGACGCGGCTTCGCAGTTGCTGAAGCAGGCCATTGCCAGTGGCACGAACGTCATCGTTGACACCGTCGGCCTCGGCAAGCTGCTCACCGACGTATGCAAGCAGTACATCGGGCAGGTCACTTGCTACTCGGGTGCCGATGCTGAGGCTCAGCCATCGAACTCCGTCTCGTGGTGGCTCCCAGACTGGTACTTGGGCTACGTCGCGGGTGTTGCCGCCGGCTCAATGACCAAGACGCACACCGTCGGGATGGTGGTTCCTTACAAGATTCCGATCGCTGTGCAGGCAATCAACACCTTCGCGCTGGGCTGCCAGAGTGTCGACCCGGCTTGCCAGTTGAAGGTGGTCTTCACCAACAGCTACTTCGACCCCGCAGCAGCAACCACGGCGTCTGAGACGCTCGCTGCCGCTGGCGCCGATGTGCTTCGCAACATCACCGACGACCCGAGCTTCTGCAAGGTCGCCGATAGCAAGGGCATCTACGCCGTTGGTGAATACAACGACTTCGCGGCCCAGTGCCCCAAGTCGATCATCACTTCAACGGTGTGGGACTTCTCGAACTACATGATGGCTCAGGCCGTTGCCAACCAGGACGGCACCTTCGCAGGTGGCGGACCGACGACCTTCGTCAACCTGAGCGATGCCCCAGGCGACCCGCACTTGGGCACCTTCGGCTCGTTCGTTCCGCAGGACGTTCAGGACAAGGTGAAGGCCGCTTACGCCAGCATCTTGGCTGGCACCAACCCGCTCGTCGGTCCGATCAGTGACCAGAAGGGCGTAGTGAAGGTACCGGCTGGTACGGCGCTTGACTCGACCTTCCTGTTGACCAAGTGGGATTGGTACGTCAAGGGTGTCACCACAAGCGGTGGCTGATCCTCAGTTGCACTAAACGTTGGAGCCTGGCCGGACAATGTGTCC
>CAIXFH010000174.1 GCA_903918645.1 uncultured Actinomycetes bacterium
AGCCCGCATCGCAGAAGAAGCCCGCATCGCAGACGACGCCCGCATCGCAGAAGAAGCCCGCATCGCGGAAGAAGCCCGCATCGCGGAAGAAGCCCGCATCGCAGACGAAGCCCGCATCGCAGAAGAAGCCCGCATCGCGGAAGAAGCCCGCATCGCGGAAGAAGCCCGCATCGCAGAAGAAGCCCGCATCGCAGAAGAAGCCCGCATCACGGAGCAAGCGCACGAAGCAGAACAAGCGCGTCAGGAGTGGGAACGCACCCAGGCCGCACTTCTAGCCCGGGCGCTCGCTGAGCCAGTACCTTCCATCGTGCTGGATCGCACCGCCGGAGCTGCACTGCTCACTGAGTTCGCTCTCGACACTGACGAGCGAGTCGCCGAGGCCACTCTGGAGCCCAGCACGACTTATGCACCTAGTACCCCAGCGCATACCCACATGGCCGCCGCCGAGGAGACCCACTACGAGGCTGCGAACACCTCAGGGCACTACTCACCTGCAGAACCCGCGCAGTGGAATGCGAATGACGCCCCGGCGCGAGCTGAAGGTGCCGACATGGCCGCGCTGATGCGCGAACTCTCCAGCCTCAGCGGCGGTTTCGACGACGAGGCAGCACCGAGCCCTGTCATTAGTCGTCCGGTACACAACCTCAGTAACGAGTCGAGGAATGGCAAGAAGAAGAAGGGCATCTTCGGTCGCTGATCAGAAGTTGCACGCCACCAGGCCGCACGTCACCTGGCCAACTGTGCCAAGGCTTTGACACCATCAACCCATGAGAGCAGTTGTTCAGCGCGCACGCGATGCCCAAGTTGTAGTCGATGGCTCAACTACCGCAGAGTTCACCGGGCCAGGGCTCATGATCCTCGTGGGCATCACGCACACCGATACCGTCGCCGACGCACACAGGCTGGCCAACAAGATCTTCGAACTGCGCATCTTCGGCCCGGAGCACGCCAGCGAGCCAATCACCGACGGCCGCAGAGAACTCTCTGCCTCCGAACTCGGGCTACCGGTAATCGTGGTCAGTCAATTCACTCTCTACGGCGACACCCGCAAAGGCCGGCGCCCCACCTGGACATCAGCCGCCCCCTGGCCGATCGCTGAACCTCTTGTAGCAGAGGTTGTTTCAGCACTTAGGAACGCGGGCGCGGAGGTCGGAACTGGAATCTTCGGAGCCGACATGGCGGTGCGTTTCACCAACGACGGACCGATCACCTTGGTACTAGAGGTCGGCGACCACGCGCCAGGCGCAACCCCCTGACTGCTAGAGGCCGGCCACGAAATCCTTGAGCCAGGACGTGAGCGGAGGGCCGAGGTCTTCGCGCTCGCACGCGAGTTGCACAACCGCCTGGATGTACCCGAGGCGATCACCGGTGTCGTAGCGACGCCCGCGAAAGATCACACCCAGAACCCCACCGCCTTCGGCCGCGGGGGTCTCGGTCGCCAGCACACGCAGCGCATCCGTGAGTTGGATTTCGCCGCCACGACCTGGCGCGGTACGAGACAAGACGTCGAAGACAGCGGGATCGAGCACGTACCTGCCGATGACCGCATACGAACTAGGCGCATCCGCAACTGCGGGCTTCTCAACTAGATCGACGATGCGAACTACGTCGGGGTCGGCGCCCTCGATCATCTCGATTGCCGCGCAGCCGTAGAGGTATATCTGCTCGCGCGGAACTTCCAACAACGCGACAACGCTGCCGCCGTGCAGGTTGCGTAGCGCAATCATCGGTTCGAGCAACGGATCGCGCGGATCGATCAGATCGTCACCGAGTAGCACAGCGAACGGCTCCTGACCGACATGCGAGGCCGCACAAAGGACCGCGTGACCCAAGCCCCGCGGCTCACCCTGTCGGACGTAATGAACCGCAGCGAGGTCAGTGCTCTTGGTGACCAAAGCCAACCGCTCGGTATCACCCTTGGCAATCAGGATGTCCTCAAGTTCGGCAGCGCGGTCGAAGTGATCTTCCAACGGACGCTTGTTTCGGCCCGTCACCATGAGTACATCGCTCAGCCCAGCAGCGGCGGCTTCTTCCACCACGAGTTGAATGGCCGGAGTGTCGACGACCGGCAGCATCTCCTTAGGAGTTGCCTTGGTCGCAGGCAGAAATCGCGTACCCAGACCCGCTGCGGGAATCACCGCTTTGGTTACCCCTTGCTTAGTCACGAGTGACTCCCATTCGGTATCTCGTGCCCTGACCAATGCCGCTCTTGCCCGCTCGGCCCAACAACCACGTGTCGGGAGACTAGCCGCACGCCAAAACCTAGGCCACCACGACCGTCTCCTGCGCGGCGGAGACGATGTGGTCGAGATCTGGACCGACGAGTAAATCGACCTCAGTTGCTACCGAGCGCTTGATGACGGCGAGCGCGATTGGCCCGAGTTCAGCATGCACCGCGGCTGTGGTTAGCCGCCCAACGTCTCGGCCCTCAACGAACACGGTGTCGCCCGCAACCGGCGTGTGGGCGGCACTGCCGTCCAGATGCAGTAGTACCAGCCTGCGCGGTGGACGTCCGAGATTGTGCACGCGCGCGACAGTCTCTTGTCCGCGGTAGCAGCCCTTCGACAAGTGCACTGCCGATGAGACCCAGCCAACTTCTTGCGGGATGGTGCGGTGATCGGTCTCGAATCCGAATCGCGGAATGCCGGCGGCCACCCGTAGCGCTTCCCAGGCCCACGTGCCCGCGCCAGCCCTGCCAGCTACATATGCATCGAGGTCTGAACGCGGCACGAAGACTTCACGCCCCATGAGTACTCCGGGACGTCGGGGTACGTACTTGAGCGTGCCGGGATCATCAGCTTCCACAACCGAAAACTGCTGTGGCAGAAGGTAACTTGGCAACGTGGCGTGCGCCGCGGCCAGCGGCTCTCCCACCACCGCAGTATCGGCAGATCGATCAGCGACCTCGACGCGCAACATGAAGCGCATCCGATCGAGGTAGGCAACCAGATCCGCAGCAGTGCCAGGCTCGACCGAGATCCAGGTGACCTCACCGTCGTCGACGAGGTGGAGTTCGTGTTCAACATGGCCATGGGGGCTGAGGATCAAATTGAGGGCGCTCTGTCCGGGACGAAGCGCCTCAACATGCTGTGTGGTCAACGAGTGCAGCCATGAGAGGCGATCCGGGCCACTTACCGCAACGACACCTCGGTGCGAGAAATCGATCCATCCAGCGCCGGACTGCAGGAGACGTTGTTCACCGAGCGGATCACCGTAATGCCAGGCGACACCAGTGTCGGGAGATCCCTCGGGCGCCGGACATGCGCCGGTGATATTCAGCAGCGAACTGCGATACGGGGACACTCCTGAGTCGGTCACATCAAGGCCAACGGTCATGACGTCCAAAAACTTCCCGCGAGACCTCGCGCGTCAGTCGACATCAGTGGTCTGCGTGCTTCTTGTCGACTGCCACCGCGGAGTCGGGCGCCGAGCAGCTGGCACAGCGACCTTGGAGCGCGATATGGGTGATGTCAGTAACGAAACCCGTGGTCAGTCGCAATTGCTCCAAGAACTCTTGGGCCACCACCGCATCGACACTGGACACGTCGTCACAGATTCCGCACACGAGATGTATGTGCACGTGGTCATCAACCGAGTGGTAAGTGGGAGCGCCATGACCCAGGTGCGAATGCGTCACCAGACCAACCTCTTCGAGCATTTCGAGGTTGCGGTAGATCGTCGAAAGATTGACGCCGGCAGAAGTCCGCTGAACCTCACTGAGGATCTCATCCGGGGAGCCGTGCCCGAGACGCTCGACGGCCTCGAGCACGAGTCGTCGCTGTGGCGTGATGCGATATCCGCCGAGTCGAAGCTGCTGCTCCCAATGCGCCGAAGGCATGGACTAAACGCGCTTCAAACGGGCCGACAGATGCGACTGCAGCGAATGACCCACCGCAGCCATGTCGAACGTCCACAGCAGATCACCCTCGACGAATCCGTAAAGCCGATGGCCTGCCGTGTATTCCTTGGCACTAGCGGTGCGCGCTACGACGTCGGTGTGCATGTCGATTCGGGCGCCGGTGATCGCGGCATCGACGATACCCGTGACCGTGACCTGCCCGGCCCAGACTTCCGCGTAACCAGTCGGATGCGCGAGCACCATCTCGACCTCGTTGTTGGGGCGTGGCCGCAAGAATCCGGTTTCGACGCCTAACGGACGAACCTTTTCGCCGTTCTCGTCGAGCAGGAAAGCTCGGCTTGCGTAGGAAAGGAACGGGCGACCATCGGTGCTGAAGGACACCTCTTGCCCGAAGCGGAACTCCTCGACGGTTGGGTATCCGCCAACCCCTACTCCGACCCAGGAGCCGATCAACCACGAGATCGGAACCAAGTCGGCATGAAGAGCAACCTTGCTCGCATCATTCATGGCTGCTGGCCCCCGCGATACAGACGCACCACCATGAATGACGCAACGCCCACAACGGCAAGCGTGACAAGCAGGAGTAACGCGGTCGCGATCATCTCTGGCACGAGTTGATCCTAGTGCCCGGATGTGTTCGTACCAGTCACTAGACTAAGTGAGTGACCCAACGCCTTGTAGTGAAAGTAACGTGCGGCACGGAGGCGCCTGAACGTCTCTCCCAGGCTCTGACTGTCGCGGCCACTGCCGTAGCTTCCGGAGTCGAAGTCTCGCTGTGGCTCACCGGAGACGCCGTCTGGCTGGCAGTTCCCGGTCGAGTGCCTGATCTGGGTCTTGAGCATTCGACTCCGTTGATAGATCTGATCGGGGCGGTGCTCACGACAGGCTTGGTCACGGTCTGCACCCAGTGCGCGACCCGACGAGGGATCACCCTCGAATCGCTATCGCCCGGAGCCCGGATCGCGGGTGCGGCCGCCTTCGTCCAAGAAGTCATCCAGGACAACACCCAGGCATTGGTCTACTAAAGTCGCCGTGCCACGGTGCCACGGCCGCACGTGATCAGCAGAACTACGCGTCCAGCTCGTTTCGAACCATTGCGCCGAAGAGGGTCCCATGTCTGACAAAACAGCAGCTGCTCCTACTGAGCGGCCCGTACCGCCACGTGCCAAAAAGGCGGCCGCGAAGAAGGCCTCCGATGCGCGACGGGCCGAGATGAAGAAGGCCGCGGATCTTCGCAATGCCGAGAAGGTAGAGGAAGAAGGCGCGAGCCAAGGCGGACTCCAAGCCCGCAAGCCCGGCGACCCACGTAAGCAAGCAGAACTTCGTCAGGCATCAGCCAAGTCCGCTACCTCAGCCGTGCGTACGCCCTCGAAGCGCGCAACCACGCGACGAGACGGCGCTTCCTAGTCGGCCACAAGGCTTGTCCTAGAGTCACTTACGGCCGCGAACCCAACAGGGTCCGCGGCCGTAAGACAGCGTTGAAGAGTAAGCGCGCTGCGAGCTCGGATGCGAAATCAGACAGCGACCTCAACGTCGGCGATTTTCCCCTGTGTAGCAGTGACAACGAGATCGACCGATGCTCCTGGCGCCAATGCACGCAGCGTCCAAGTGCCGGGGGCCGCGAAGAACCGGAAATTACCCGTTGCGCTGGTGGGCACCTCAGCAGTGAACTCTCCGGCTGAATCGAGCAACCGAACGTAGGCGCCCCCGACTGGCTCACCGTCTCGGGTGACGGTGCCCTGGATCACGGTTGCCTTACCAAGATCGATGCCTTCGAGGGACAAGCCGCCCACCTTCGGAGCACACATCAGGCAGCGCCACCCTCAGCGGAGCCAGGTGCATCGCCAAGTTGAACCGGTACTCCGACGAGCGAGCCGTACTCGGTCCATGAGCCGTCGTAATTGCGCACGTTGGCCTGGTCGAGCAACTCGTGCAGTACAAACCACGTGTGCGCGGAACGCTCGCCAATGCGGCAGTAGGCGATGGTGTCCTTACCGAAGTCAAGACCAGCCCCACTGTAGAGAGCGGTCAGTTCCTCGTCGGATCGGAAGGTGCCATCGTCGTTGGCAGACTTGCTCCACGGAACGCTGACAGCGGTGGGCACATGGCCAGGACGCTGCGACTGCTCTTGCGGCAGGTGCGCTGGTGCGAGCAAACGACCTGCGTACTCGTCGGGCGAGCGAACGTCGACGATGTTGAGCACGCCGAGGGCAGGGACGATGTCGTCGCGGAAGGCACGGATCGAGATGTCCTGCTCGGATGCGACATAGGTCGTAGCCGGACGGGTGACGACATCAGATACCAAGGGACGCGAGTCGAGTTCCCACTTCTTGCGGCCACCATCAAGCAGCCGGACGTCGCGGTGGCCGTAGAGCTTGAAATACCAGTACGCGTATGACGCGAACCAGTTGTTGTTGCCGCCATAGAGAACAACGGTGTCATCGTTAGAAATCCCCTTGGCAGACAGCAGAGCTTCGAACTGCGCCTTCGTGACGAAGTCACGGCGGACCTGGTCCTGAAGCTCGGTGCGCCAGTCAAGGCGAATCGCGTTGCTGATGTGGTTGGTGTCGTAGATCGCTGTGTCTTCGTCAACTTCGACGAGAACGACATTTGAATCGTCGAGGTGGGCCTGGACCCAGTCGGCGTCAACGAGGACGTCGCTGCGGCTCATGGAATTCACTCCTTGAAAGTTTGTGCCCTGCGGGCCTGAATCGTGCGTGGAGGGTAAATGCGTAGAGGGTGGAGCAGAAAGTTCGCGTCACGCAGTAGCGCGCGAAGAGAACAGGCGACGACCGATGAGGTACATCTCGCAACCCAGGCAGACGTTGAACGCCGCATTGAGGAACGCGGCAGCAAGGGCGAAGCCGATTGCTACGTAGGCAACCGGGGTCGCTCCGACGATGAGGGCAATGAGACCAACAACGCCGAAGGCAAGGCCGACAGACTGCGCGAATCGAGGCGGCTGCGGGTCTTCGAACTCGGTCGGGGCAGCAAGCCGCGGCTGGACAACCTTGCGGTAAAGCACCCCGTACGGCTGCGCCTGCAAGCCAACGATCGAGCCAAGAGCGAAGACCAAGGTCTGCCACGACAGCAGCAGAATCGAGGTGGTCGTCGGGATGGTCAACAACGTTACGGCCAGCACCACGGTGGTGATCACGGCACCGAAACGTGGGCCACGAACATCAATGGAACGGGCCACCGGCTTAGCCGCGGTGGGACGTGAGTCAAGCGTGGTCATGACGATCTCCTGAGTTGGCACGGAATGGGTGCAGAATTCGAACCTCGGCGCGGAAGCGCGGCATGGGCTCGATCAGGAGAAAAGACAACAGCAGGAACTGACGCGGCAGAAGTCCACTGCGCGTCGCTTGGTGAGGATCACCGTCTGCATGGGTAGACGATACGTCGGCACCCAAGCAGATGAGAGACAATGTCCATATGCTGAGACGCAAATCTCTCGCTACGAGATGTCAGCAGCACTTTTCCCCGGGTTACCCGGGTTGTGAAGCCGCCCGGTACTAGACGAAAGTGCCCAACGCGGCGATCACATCAGCCTTGCGCGGGGCGCCGGCAGCCCGAACTCGCACAGCACCATGGCTGTCGAGCACCAAGACCGTGGGGGTGCGGCGAACATCGAGCCGGCGCACCAAGTCGAGGTGATCCTCAGCATCGATCTCCACATGGGCAACGCCCTCGAGCATTCCCGCAACCTCATCGAGGACAACTCGGGTCGTACGACAAGGTGCGCAGAAGGCTGAGGAGAACTGCACCAACGTGGCTCGCGG
>CAIXFH010000175.1 GCA_903918645.1 uncultured Actinomycetes bacterium
CAGCCGCTGCTGTAGCGGGTTGACGTCCTGGTACTCGTCGACCGTGAACCAGCGGTAGACGCCCCGCACCTCATCGGTGATATCCGGACGTGTGTCGAGGATGCCCACGGTGAGGAGCAGGACATCTTCAAAGTCGATCAGGCCGTCTGCGGTCTTTCGCTCGTCATATGCCGCGTACAGCGCTGCGAGGTCATCGCGAGTCAGACTGCCAGGGGGCTCTCGACGGGCTCGGGCAGCCGCCGCCACATAATCTGCGGCAACTACCTGGCTGGACTTGGCCCACTCGATCTCAGCGGCCACATCGCGGGCCAGGCTCGCATCGCCGAACCCAGCGCGACGAAGGACTGGCGCGAGAATGCGCGCCTTGCTCGGCAAGATATCCGGGACCGCACCGCCTACCACACGAGGCCAGAAGTAGCGCAGTTGACGAAGTGCGGCCGAGTGGAAGGTACGCGCCTGGACGCCGTCGACCCCTAGCTCGGCGAGCCGCTGCCGCATCTCGCCTGCAGCTCGCGAGGTGAACGTGACAGCCAGGCTTCGACGGGGATCGTGCTGACCGGTGAGCACGCCATAGGCGATTCGGTGCGTGATCGCGCGAGTCTTTCCAGTGCCTGCCCCCGCGAGTACGACTACGGGCCCAGACAACGCCAGCGCAACCTCACGCTGCTCGGGATCAAGTGCAGCCAGGATCGACTCGGGGTCGCCCGGACGTAACCCGCCTCTGCGCGGCGAGTTGGGTCCAGAGATCGTGGTCACCGCGTCATCTTCGCAGGCTGGACCGACAGCGGCACACCTGCGTGCACGTCTTTCTTCAGGGCCCGAGTGGGCATGGGGAAAAGCCATCGCAGATCATGGGAACATCTTCGATACACCACGGTGTTGACAGGAAACGGGGCCAATCGGCTCGGCCAGGCTAAGGACGAGATCAGTCCTGAGCGAAGTTCAGATTTCGACGAAGGAGCGCGGTCGGCAATGACGGTCACGATGTACAGCACACCTTGGTGCGGCTACTGCCAGCGGTTGAAGGCCCAAATGGGTCGCGAGGGCATCGAGTACACAGAGGTCAACATCGAGCAGGACTCCGAGGCTGCCGATTTCGTGATGCAGGTCAACGGTGGCAACCAGACCGTTCCGACCCTGCTCTACTCAGATGGCACCGCGGCCACGAACCCGAGCCTTAAGGACGTCAAGGCAAAATTGGAAATGCTGGCAGCGCTCTAGGCCAAGACCCCACCGCTCGGGTGCTGCCTCGGATCGGGCAGTGCTCAGTCCGATCCATATGCAGCCTCGAGCGCGCCGACATCAATCTTGCTCATGGCCATCATCGCCGCGGTGACGCGCGAAGCCCGCTCGCGGTCTGGCGCACCCAGTAGCCGGCCGAGGGCATCGGGTATTACCTGCCAAGAGAGTCCGAACTGGTCGGTCAGCCACCCACAGCGGCCTTCCTCGCCGCCAGCGCTCAGCGCCGTCCAGTAGAAGTCAACCTCAGCCTGATCCGCGCAAGAGACAAACAGCGAGATCGCGGGCGTGAACCGAAAGTGCGGCCCACCGTTGAAGGCCATCAGCCGCTGGCCCTGCACGACGAATGTCGCCGACATAAGGTCATCGTCGGCCCCTGGGGAACTCGACTCGAGCGCGAAGTCGTCGAACACCGACGAGTAGAAGGCGACTGCGCCGGCAAGCCGGCCATCAAACCAAAGAAACGGGGTCACACCGGGCATGCCATCCTCCACCGAATTCTCACCTGGGAGGACAACTGTGTCATGCCCGCAGCGCCGTCATTACTCGACGTAGATCCGTCCCGAGCGCATCATCATCGCGGCACTAACCCGTGGGTGGACGTCGGCATCATTTCCTAGGGCGAGTGCATCTAGTGCGCTACGAACTAGCCGCTCAACTGACCTGTGAGCCAGATCGAGTTCCTTACAGATGGCGGCGTTGGACATGCCTTTCGCGATCAGGCCAAGGGTGCGCGCCTGCGCCTCAGTGACGCCGATGCGTACATCATCTGCCGTGCTCACCCCACCAGGGGTCGCGACGTCTTTGATTGCAGTGCTGACGGCCTGCCGCACCTGCTTGGCTGACAACAGCTCGGACTTGATCAGGTGCATCGTGCCCGGAGGCACCAACTTGTCGTGCCCAATCGCCAAGACATGAGAGGCATCAGACGTGAGCAACACCCGGCCCACCCACGGTCGAGTGCGAGCAATAACGCCAAACAGGTCGAGTCCGCTTGCATCGTCATCTGAATCGAGGTCGGCCACTACCGCGTGCGGGTCGAAGGTGCTCAATACGTCGAGCGCTTCGCCGACACTGTGCACCGCACACAGATCGACCGATCCCTCAAGAGACTCGGTCAGAACGGTATGGAGGAACTCATCCGAATCGACAAAGAGCACGCGCAACCTGAAGTCCGAAGCGACCGAGCGCAGATGGTCAGATCGTCGTCGACCAAACGCAGACCGAACCGGGCGCGAAGCCGCCAGTTCTAGGTCGATCTCACTCATGAAGCGCTCATTTCTCATCGACAGAATCCGGTCAAAAACTTTTCCGAGCTCCGAAAGTGGCCGATACCCCAAAACAGACATTTGGCGCTCTGCGCAGGCACAATTAGGGCCGAATCAAACCCCCTAAGCAAGATGCACACGCCAAAGTGGGTGGCTTAACCGATGATCTTGAGCGGAAGTGTCACTACGTTGCGCCAGATGAGGACGGCTGAGCGCGAACAGTGACTCGCAGTATCTCTGAGTAGTCGCCGCCCGAGTGCAGGCTGATCTGGCGTTTCGTCGATCAGTCGCGCGACCAAGCACCCGGCAAAGCCGGCCCGTACCAATGCTCGATCAACCGTCGAGCGATGGAGATTGGAGGCGGGATTCGGATGTCGCCACTGGCACAGCCAGCGGCCAACTCGTCGCGGGTGAACCAGCGCACTTCGGCTATCTCGCTGCCATCGCCCACGGCAACCGGTGAATGAGCGGCGATGCGCACGCGATAGCCGAGCATCAAGCTCGCAGGAAAGGGCCAGGGCTGTGAACCCAAGTAGTCGAGCGTGTTGGGATCGATCGTGATTCCGGCTTCCTCAGCCATCTCTCGCGACACCGTCATCTCGGCTGACTCACCCGCCTCGACGAACCCAGCCAGGGTAGAGAACCAGCCAGGGGCCCAATCAACCCGACGACCCAAGAGCGCCCGATCAGCAGAGTCGGTGACGAGCACGATGATCGCCGGATCCGAGCGCGGGAAGTGCTGAGACGAATCAGCGGGACAGGTCCGAGACCAACCACCCTGAGTCGCCTCGGTGGGTACACCGCAACGCGGACACCGTGGGTGGGTGCGATGCCAGTTCGCCAAGGCCGCCGCAGCAACGAAGAGTCCAGCATCGCGATCACCGAGTTCTGAACCTACGTCGCGCAGCCCAACCCAACGATCGATGCCAGCAAGGTCAGGTGTCGACGACGCAGCGCCAGCCGAGTCGTCAGCCCCCTCAACCGATTGCGCCAGTACACCCAGGTAGGCGACTCCATCATCATCGATACCCAGCAGCAGTCGCACACCATCGTCGGTGACCTCACTAGGGGCCACGAGAACTAGGTCTATCGCGCCCTCGGACCCTGACTCGATGACCCGAGCCGAGCCACCACGCAAGATGAGCACCCGAGATGACTCGTCGAGCCAGCGCTGGGCCAACCACTCGGAGTCATCGCGGCGCTCCGCTCCCCTATCCAAGGTCGCGCGCGCGAGTGTGAGCGAGGTGAGTAGGCGACGGTCAGGCATCGGCGCTTCCAGGACTCCAGTTTGCCGCGAGGTCTGCCCACAGATAAGCAGCGGCTTCGGCGCCACGTAGCAAGAAGTCGATGTCCGCCTTCTCGTTCGGAGCATGAGTGCGATCGTCGGGCAGGCCGACGCCCAGGAACACGACGGGCGCCTCGAGGATCTCGGCCAGATCTGCCTCAGGTCCGCTACCGCCTTCGCGCGTGTAGAGAATCTCAGTCTCGAATGCTCGACCCATCGCTCGGGTAACGCTCTCCAGCGCGGGGTGGTCAAGAGGGGTGAGACACGGCCGAACACCCTGGCGCTCAAAGTGCGGTGTGACAGTGATTCCAGCCGGAATCGTGCCGTCATCGGTGAGATCCGAAAGCCAGGCGTCAAGCGCCGGTGGGACGTCTGCAGGCTGCTGGCCCGCGGCCAAACGGAACGAGAGCTTGGCATGTGCCGCGCTGGGGATGATCGTCTTGCCACCTGGGCCCATATAGCCGCCCCAAATGCCGTTGACCTCTGCGGTGGGTCGAGCCCACACTCGCTCGAGTGTGGTGAATCCCGATTCACCTTGCGTGGCAGTAGATTGCGCCGCCTCGAGCCACCTGTCCTCATCGAAAGGCAGGCGAGCCAACAGCTCACGTTCACGATCGCTAAGCGGAATGACGTTGTCGTAGTAGCCGGGCAAGGTGACTCGACCGTCACTGTCGTGCAAGCGAGCGATGATCCGGCCCAGCACAGTTGCCGGATTGGGAACGGAGCCGCCGAACGATCCCGAGTGCAGATCACCGGTGGGACCGACCACATCCAACTGCGCTTCGATCAGGCCGCGCATGCCCACACATACCGAGATGGTGTCGCGTCGAAAAACGCCAGTGTCGCTCACCACGACGACATCGCACTGCAGGTTCTCGCGATTCTCACGCAGCAACTGCGCGAAGTGCACCGAGCCCGACTCTTCCTCGCCTTCGATCAGCACTTTGAGATTGACCGCAGGTGTCGAGCGGCCCGTCGTTTCCATGTGCGCCGCAAGGCCAAGGAGGTGGAAGAACACCTGACCCTTGTCGTCGATCGAACCCCGTCCAACTAGTTGCTGGCCGTGCTCTGTCTCGCGGATCAATGGCTCGAACGGTGCGGTATCCCAGAGTTCGACAGGGTCGACTGGCTGAACGTCGTGATGTCCGTACAACACCACAGTGGGAGCCAACGGATCATCGCTGGGCCACTGCGCGAAAACTGTCGGCAACCCTTCGGTCGACCAGATCTCAACGGACGGGAAGCCAGCGCGGAGCAGTCGCTGCGCGAGCCAGTCCGCGCTGCGAGACACGTCGTGAGAGTGAGCAGGGTCGGCGCTGATACTCGGGATGCGCAGCCACTCGGAGAGTTCGGCGATGAACTCGTCGCGCCGATCTGCAATGTAGGAACGTACTGCGGGATCAGAACCCGTCGCGGAGTTTGGATTAGGCACCCTCTGACCTTAGGCCTCCATCGGGCTAGGACATACGGCGCAGCACTGATGTCGCGAGGCAGCGCGCCGAGAACAAATCG
This sequence comes from uncultured Actinomycetes bacterium, assembly GCA_903918645.1. Taxonomy (GTDB): domain Bacteria; phylum Actinomycetota; class Actinomycetes; order S36-B12; family CAIYMF01; genus Longivirga. The sequence goes on from CAIXFH010000175.1 coordinate 5,305, forward strand.
ACGCGCATGCCGATGCGGCGGCGAGGGGACACCGCCGACCTGCAACTCCATGACAAGATCGCAGCAAGACAACGACTGACGACGCGACGGGGTAATCCATGCAACGGTTCATTGGCCAACTAACCGGAGTACGGGCCGTAGCCGCGACCTGGGTCATGCTGTATCACTATCAGGCGGTACTTGCCTCGATCGGTCTGCTGATTCCAGTAGTGCACGACTTCCTTCGAGTCGGCCGGCTCGGCGTCGATTTGTTCTTCGCTCTCTCCGGCTTCATCCTCACCCACACATATCTGACCAAACTAGGTCCAGGGTTTTCCTGGTCGAAGTCACGGCACTTCCTCTGGCTTCGACTCGCCCGTATCTACCCGGTGCACTTCGTCATGCTCAACGTCGCCGGCATAGCCGTTGTGGCACAAGCGAAATTCGGCGGTGCCGATGCGGCGAGCCGTGATTGGCTCAATCCGACGGATTACCTCAAGCAGGTGCTGTTGATCCACGAGTGGGGGCCCAACCCGCAGCGTGGCTGGAACTTCCCCGCCTGGTCGCTGTCGATGGAGTGGCTTGCCTACCTGATCTTCCCGCTACTGGTGCTGCTGCTGTTCCGCTTCCACCGCAAACTGCCCACCTCAGCAATTGCTGCCGCCTGGGGGGTGGTCCTACTGCCCTTGCTCATCTATGGAATCGCCTACGGGGGCGACCCGTACTACATCTCCGACTGGGGTTCCACCCTTCGCATCCTCACCGAGTTCACGGCCGGGGCGCTCACCTACCTGGTAGTCGAGCGATTCTGGAACCAGACAGAGCAGGGACCACGACCTCGGGTCGAGCGACTTGCAACAACTCTGTCCGTGGCATTGCCCGTGGTCATCGTGCTTGGCTCGGTCCTGCTCGGGCGAGTGAGTTCGCTGCAGTGGTCTACGAGCGACCTTCCCGACACTCCCAACGCGGCTGACCTCCCGCCAAAGTGGCACCTCATCCTCGTACCACTACTCATCGCCTGGATCGGATCACTCGCCCTGTCCTCGCGCGGCGTCTCGAAGTTCCTCTCGACCGACAAGTTGATCCTCGGCGGCTTCATCTCCTTCTCGCTCTATATGACCCACACCGTGTGGTACGGCCTATGGCGTGCAGCGATGAAAGTCGTCGGCATATCGGGCGGCCCGCTCTATGCGATTGGAGCAGTGGGCTTGTTCGTCGGTGCATTCGTCATCGCCTGGTTGATGTGGCGCTTCATCGAAGAGCCAGCGCGCGAATGGATGCGTAGCCGCTCGGGAGAACGGTCCAAGCCGGTCGAGGAACTAGCGATCGAAGGCACCTGACCAGTCGGCCTGTTACCCGGCCATACTGCGAAGGCCGATCGCTACACGTAGGTTGTGCTGTTGTGACGCGACTCGCTACCTATAACTTGCTACACGGCGTGCCCGTGCTCGGCGGTGCCCGGGGCGCGGGCGATGCAGGCCGACTAGCCGAGCTTGCCACCAGCGATGACTCGCTGCTGCGCGAGTCGGTGCAGACGATCGACGCCGACGTCATCGGGCTGCAGGAAGTTGACGTTCAACAGCCGCGCAGTAACAACGTCAATCAAGTGCGTTCTATCGCTGAGGCGCTGGGCGCCGCGCACTGGAGATTCGCGCCATCAGTTGCGGGCACGCCCGGTGAGAACGGCTGGCTACCCTCACCCCACGAGAATGCACACGGCTCTGGCCTTACCCCCGACTTAGCCGGTGACGGTCCGCTCTACGGGGTCGGCCTGGTGTCAAGGCTGCCAGTACTTGAGTGGCGCACGACGCAGATCAAAGCCGCACCCCTTCGCCTGCCTCTGATGATTCCCGCCGAGCCACGACCTAGATTCATGAGCGTTTCCGACGAGCCGCGCAGCGCGATCGCGGCAGTGATCCAAGGCGAGCGCAGCCCATTCACTGTCGTCACGGCACATCTGTCGTTCGTGCCCGGCTATAACGTCAGGCAACTACGTCAACTGCGCGCCTGGGTTGCCGGCTTGCCCAGGCCCCTGATACTTCTCGGCGACTTCAATCTGCCCGGGCTGCTGCCCGCGCGGATCACCGGATGGACCTCGCTTATCCGCCAGCCGACCTATCCCTCGATGCGCCCCAGTGTGCAGCTCGATCATGTCCTAGCTGATGGACTGACCAACCGGCAGATTGCAACGGCAACCGCTCGCGTTCACCTGCTGCCGGTCAGCGACCACGCCGCGGTGAGTGTCGAAGTCGACTTGTAGCCGACTTCGACACTCACCAAAAAGTAGTGGGCGAGCGCGGTAGGTCAGAGCGCCTTCAGCGCAGCAACTACCTTGGTGAGCGAATCCTTGGCATCGCCAAAGAGCATTGTGGTCTTGGGATCGAAGAGCAACTCGTTCTCGATACCTGCGAACCCTGGGCGCATCGAGCGCTTGAGGAACACGACCTGAGCCGCGTTGTCAACGTTGAGGATGGGCATTCCGTAGATCGGCGCGGTCTTGTCGGCGCGAGCTGCAGGGTTGACCACATCGTTAGCCCCGACCACGAGGGCGACGTCAGCGGAACTGAACTCAGGGTTGATCTCTTCCATCTCCTTGAGCTGGTCATAGGGCACATTCGCTTCAGCAAGAAGCACATTCATGTGCCCGGGCATGCGACCAGCCACGGGGTGAATCGCGTAATCAACCTCGATGTCGCGGGCGGCGAGCAACTCAGCGAGTTCGCGCAGGGTGCTTTGCGCCTGGGCGACAGCGAGGCCGTATCCAGGAACGAGAATCACCTTGCGGGCATAGCCGAGCATGATCGCAATGTCCTGAGGTGATCCGGAACGAACCGGACGATCCTCGACCGAGCCTGCTGCCTTGGTTGCCTTGGCGTTAAAGGCACCGAACAAAGTTCCGGTGATTGGACGTCCCATGGCCTGCGCCATCATCTGGGTGAGCAGCGTGCCCGAAGCGCCGACCAGAGTGCCGGCCACGATCAGCAGCACGTTGTTCAGGACATAGCCCGAGGCCGCGACCGATAGACCAGTGAATGCGTTGAGCAGCGAGATGACAATCGGCACATCGGCACCGCCGACAGGCAGCACGAAGAGCACTCCGAAGATCAACGACATCAGCAGCAGAGTGATCAGCAGCCAAGTGGCCGGCGCGGCGATCAGCCATACCGCAAGTACCACAACCGAAATGGCGACCAATGCGGTGATGTACTTACCGCCTGGCAACACAATCGGTCGACCGGTGATGAGTTCCTGCAACTTGAGGAACGTGACGATTGAACCGCTGAAGGAGACTCCACCGATTACCACGGTGAGCACCGTGGCGATCAAGGCAAGTTTGCTGCCCGAGCCATTGCTCTCGAGGTATTCGACCCACGCAACGAGCGCCGCTGCGCCACCGCCGACACCGTTATAGAGCGCCACCATCTGTGGCATCTGGGTCATCTTGACCCGACGCGCGGCACCTGCTCCGATTGCGCCACCGATACCAATGGCGGCGATGATCAGCAGGATGTGGTCGGCAGCAACACCGGTGAAGAACACGACCACCGTGGCCAGCGCAGCGCCGATCGCGCCGAGCATGTTGCCACGTCGAGCGGACTTCGGTGATGACAAGCCCTTGAGCGCGAGAATGAACAGCACGGCCGCGAGCAGGTTGGCCAATTGGACCCAGGCGGGAATCATGCGGCGTCCTTCTTCGCGGAGTCGGTCTGCCGCGGCTTGAACATTTCAAGCATGCGGTCGGTGACCATGAAGCCACCCACCATGTTGATCGCGCCGAGCACGATCGCGATCAGACCGATGACGAGCGCGGCTGTCGTGGTGGCTTGCAGTGTGACCACGATTGCGCCGACAAGTACGACACCGTGGATTGCATTCGCGCCTGACATCAGCGGCGTGTGCAAGATCGCGGACACCTTGGCGATGACCTCGAAGCCGACAAAGATGCTCAGTACGAAGATGGTGAGCAGAGCGACGCCATCCATTAGGAGCCTCCCTCGCTAGGTGCGGATACCGGCGGTTCCGGGTCCTTGGGGGGTTGTTCGATTCCGAGCGCAGTAAATGCGCCGGGGTGATGCGGTTCGCCAGCCAGCAATACCGCAGCACCGCTGACGATCTCGTCTTCGGTGTCAATGGCGAGATCGCCGTCCTTAACCAGTAGACCCAGGACGTTGATGACATTCATTGAGTACAGCCGAGATGCGTGCACCGGGAGTTCGCTCGCCATGTCGCGGGCGCCCCAGATCGACACCTGACCGACCCTGACTTCCTCACCTGGCTTGGATCCCTCGACATTGCCACCGGTTTCAGCCGCGAGGTCGACCACGACAGATCCCGGCTTCATTCCCTCGACCATTGCCCGGGTGACGAGCAGCGGTGCCTGACGTCCGGGGACGGCGGCGGTGGTGATGACGGCATCGGATGCGGCGAGGTAGGGCGCGAGTAGATCGCGCTGACGTTGTGCGCGGTCATCACTCATCTCGCGGGCGTAACCACCAGTGCCCTCGAGCGCATCGAGATCGAGGCTGATGAACGTGCCACCCATTGACCGGACCTCGTCAGCACTGGCGGCTCGGACGTCGTATGCCGACACGACAGCGCCAAGCCGCTTGGCCGTGGCGATCGCCTGCAAGCCTGCGACGCCAGCGCCTAGGACCAACACGCGAGCCGCCTGCACGGTACCGGCAGCGGTCATGAAGAGCGGAAAGAACGACGGCAACCGGTCAGCCGCAACGAGGGCCGCTCGATACCCGGTGACGAGCGACTGCGACGAGAGAGCATCCATCGACTGCGCGCGCGAGATACGCGGGATCAGGTCAAAGCTCATGAGAGTGACGCCCGACTCGCGACCCGCGCGCAATACCTCAACGTCGGTACCCGGCTGCAGGAAGGACAGCGCCAGCGAACCCTTGCGGAGTCGACGGACGCGCTCAGGATCGAGTGGCCGGACACTTGCGACGACATCGGCTTCGCCGAGTAGTCGGTCGACATCACCGGCTGATGCGATCGTGGCACCGGCTGCGAGATACGCCTCGTCGGTGGCGAAGGCATGAGTGCCTGCGCCCGACTCGATGGTGACCTCGATACCGAGCGGAGCAAGGCGACCCACGAGGTCGGGGATCATCGCGACGCGACGTTCACCCGGCCGAGTCTCAGCAGGCACGAACAACTTCATGGGGGAACCTCCGGGGGGTGGCTTGCTTACGACGACAACTTACGCCATGACTGGCAATCGGCATCGGTGACGCCTGTCTCAATCGCCAAGAAGTGTCCCTATTTCGTCGCGGGTTGGCAGATCGTCACAGGTGACCACAGAACCATCGCGCACGTAGACGAAGGAGCAGTGCACCTGTTCGATCGCAACCCCGGCCAATTCGGCATAGGCAATGCGGTAGATGGCTAGTTGCATCGGATCGGCATCGTGACGACGCGAGGTCTTCCAGTCGACGACCTCGTACTGCATGAGGCCCGCAGAGTCGACCGCGGCGAACACGGCGTCAATCCGACCGGGGATCACATGTCCGGACAGAACGAGCGCGAAGTCAACCTCGATGTCGAGCGGAGTGCGATCGGCGTACGACGATGCCAGGAAGGACTGCTGCATCGCCACCAGATCGTCATCGCCCTCGATATCGGGATCAGCAGACCCAGGAAGGTCATCTGGGTCGAGCAATGGACGGATCCCAAAGTGGCCCTCGACCCAGGCATGGAATCGGGTGCCACGACGAGCCGCGGGAGCCGGCGCAACTGGGATGGGCCGGGCCAGCCGACGGGTGAACAACTCGGGATCAGCCACGAGCCGGACGAGGTCAGACGCCGAGAGCGATCCGGGCAAGGCAACGGTTCGTGTGGGTGAGCGTTCGGAACGTCGTTCCTCCAGGATCAGCGCGATGTCATCGTCCCAGCCGCGCACGAGATCGAGTGCCACCGGATCGAGGTCGCGCAACGGCGAGGAACTGGACGTAAGAGGGTCGTGCTCAGCCCTCAGGTGCTCGATGTCCAGGCCTTTCGCGGCGAGCACCGCCGCCGCAGACTCAAGGCGCCGCGCCCGAACCTCAGGTTCGGAGACTGGCGGCCACGGGATCGGCAGCAGGGTGTCGAGTTGCGGGTTCTCGTCGTCGTCCAAGGGCGCATCGGCCCACTGATCAACTGCTCCATCGCCTGCGATGCACTGATCGCGCAGGACTGAGAGGAAGGTTGACGGACCGCGGGGCTGTAACTGAGATGGCCCCCACCATGAGCCGCTCGCGATCAGGAGGCGCTCAGCGCGAGTAGCGGCGACGTAGGCGAGTCGAGTCTCTTCCAGCAGGTCATGGTCTTTACAGGCAGCCGAGAACTCCTTCTCCTGCTTGGCAGAAAGCCCGCTAAGGACTGGCATCGACCAAGAATCGCCGCGCAGTGGGAACGGCACAGCCGACGCGTTCTTGGTCCAGGAATCCATCCCACGGTTGGACGGGAACACCTTGGCAGTCAACGACGGCAAGACCACGACCGGCCACTCCAGCCCCTTCGAGCGATGGATGGTCATCACCTGCACAGAGTCGGTAGATACAGGCCGGTCAAGTTCTGGCACCGCGTCGAAGCGGGCCGCCATCCGCAGCCAGCCCAAGAAGGCGCCCAGGCCGGTCTCACCCTCGGAGTCGACGAAGCTTGCGACCAGATCGACAAACGCGGCCAAGCCTTCAGCACGGTGCACCCGAAGGAGTTCGGGCGCGGCCGCCATCTCGATATCCAAACCGGTGACGCTGATGACTCGGTGCACCAGATCTGGCAAGGGATCGCCAACACTGCGGCGAAGCGACCGTATCTCAGCTGCGATCAAGGCGAATCGGTCGAGCGCTTCGCGGGAATAGCTGAGCTCACCGGGATCATCGAGTGCATCAAGTAGTGAGATGACATCAGCGGGATCAACACCAGCGACGGCGGCGTCCAACTTCTCGACCAGGGGGGCATCCTCGGGCAGCCGGAAGTGGCCAGCCAAAGCGGCGGCCCGATCGCCGAGCAACTTCACATCGCGCAGACCGATCCGCCATCGAGGACCGGTGAGTTGGCGGACCAGCGCTGGGTTCGCGGCGGAGTCGTGCAGGATCTGGAGAATCGAGATGACTTCCGCGACCTCGGGCAGGGCGAGCATGCCGTCGAGCCCGACGACTTCGACCTCGAGACCGCGATCGGTCAGCACACGAACTATTGCGCTGAAGTCTGAGGTGGCACGCACAAGAACGGCAATCTCTGATGGCGCGGCGCCGGTATCGACGACTTCACGCACTCGATCGCCGATCCAGTTCATCTCATCGTCGTAGGTGGACCACAGCGCCACACGTAAGCCACCAGGAGGCTTGGCGACGACCGGGGAGACCAGCGGGTTGACCTTCGAGTGCCGGGCACGCAAGATCGCGGACAACTCGTTTGCCGCCTCGAGAATGCGGATGCCCGATCGCCGATTCTCAGCCAGGCCGAGTACCGGTGCATGAGAACCATCGAAACGAGCAAAGTGCGCTGGGAAGTCATCGATATTGGCCACGCTCGCACCGCGCCAACCGTAGATCGCCTGCAGTGGGTCACCGACCGCCGTCACTGGGTGGCCGCCGCCAAAAAGGCCTGTGAGCATCACCCGCTGCGCTACCGAAGTGTCTTGATACTCGTCGAGTAGGACGACGGAGTACTGGTCGCGCAGCGCGGCGCCGACCTCAGGGAACTCGCCCGCAAGCCGAGTACCGAAACGCATCTGGTCGGAGAAGTCGACTACATCACGATCGTGACGAGCGGCCCGAAACTCGTCTACCAAATGAGCCAATTCGATGCGTCGCAGCGAAGTCGAGCGCATGGTCTTGGCATGTGCAGAAGGCTTGTCTTCGAGGTCAATCGCCTGGATCTGCTGGTGGTCGAAAGCGCGGATAGCTGACGGCTCAAGGCCGTGCTCGGCGAGTTGGGAATCGAGAGCGCGCAGATTGGCCACAACAGTTTGCGGGGTCCACTCCAGGCGGGAAAGATCACGATCGGTGCGCGTGACAACTCGATGAGCCAACTGGATCGAGCCCGCGCCAGTGATCAGCCGACTACCCGGCTCAACACCAAGGCGGAGCCCGTGCTCGGCGATGAGACGTCCGGCGAAGGCGTGATAGGTACTCACGGTGGGCTCGCCGATGTCAGCTAGCGGCTGGCCACTGTTGCGGTCGGAGAGCCGACGAAGTGCCTCGCGAACGCGGGAGGCAAGCTCACTTGCTGCCCTGTTGGTGAAGGTCAGGCCAAGGACGGATTCGGGGGCCACCAGCCCGGTGGCCACCAACCAGACAACTCGCGCAGTCATGACCGTGGTCTTGCCCGACCCAGCGCCCGCAACGATCACCGCTGGCTCGAGCGGTGCGGTGATGGCCGCGATCTGTTCTTCGCTGTAAGGGGTACCCAACAGCTCGACGAGATCCGATGGGCCAAAGGGTGGCAAGGCCGCTGGATCAGTGGGATCCCACAGCGGCGGCCGGCTCATGGCAGCACCTCATGGCCCTCGTCGACAGCAGGACACGCAACCCGGAAATCACATGTTCGACAAGCCATTGCACTGGGCTTGGCCGAGAAATTCTCGTCGCGGACATGCTGGTGTGCGAGCGCAATCTTGGAATCGACCCAGGTAGTGCTGCCCTCCGGGATCGCGGCCTGCGCTTGAACGACCGGCTCACTGCCTCCGAGTCGCAGCAAAACGAGCTCGGCACCACCCACTGCCACGGGGGCGCCGCGTGGAGGCAACCCGGCAGCGGCCCGGACGTCATCGGCGAGTTGGTCGAGAGCACCCTCGCGCACCGCAACCTGGTACACACCGAGTTGCGGATGTGCCGCGAGTTCAGCGGCCGAAGACTTGGCCTTACTGGTCTTCAAGTCGGCGATGTGCACGGCGCCATCAGGATCGAGTTCGACCCGATCGAACGAGCCTCGCAGCCGCACCCCGGCCGATCCAATGTCGAGTGTGACCTCGAACGAGGCCTCACTAGCAACGAGTTGGCGCTCGGAACGGCCTAGATGCCAGTTGATGAAACGTCGCACTGCCTCGCCAGCAGCCACGCGCTCGGCCCGCGATTGCCAGGGGGCTTCGAAACCGAGTTCGCCCCACACAAGGTCGAGGTAGTCGTCAAGAGCCGCTGGCTCAGTGGCGAGTTCACCGCGGGCCACGGCGTCGGCAAGTAGATGGATGACCGAACCGAAGCCAAGCGCGCTCGTGCGCGCAACATCGGCGCGGACCTCATGACCCAAGAACCACTTCAGCGGACAGCTATCGAGTGTGGTGAGTTGGCTGCCCGACAGGGCCAGCGGCTCGTCCTCTGGGCGCACGGGCACATCGGCCGCGGTGAACTCTCGAACGCCCCACCACCGATCCGGGTGCGCCATGGGCACGAGTGGACGACCATCGTCGCTACGCGCATGGGCGAGCACCGCGAGCCGGCGGGCAGCTGCAGCGCGCAGATCCGGAGGGAACGCTGGGTCGACTGAGGTAGCTCGCAGAGACGCAACGAGTCCTGCAACAGATAGCGGACGCGACGGCCGGCCACCAACATGCTCGGCAGCACCCGCTGGTCTGCCCAGCAGATCGTCGAGGAAGCGTGAAGGTTGATCGCCATCGGCTGCCGAGGAAGACACCGCCGTGACGACGAGTTTCTCCCGGGCCCGAGTGCAAGCGACATAGAACAGGCGCCGCTCTTCAGCGAGCAGCACTGCCGCGGGCGGGGAATCGACAAGGCCGTCGTGTTCGAGTCGATCAGGTGCGAGCAAGGTTCCACGTCGTCGAAGGTCAGGCCACGTGCCCTCTTGCACCGACGCGACGATCACCACGCGCCACTGCAATCCCTTCGCGCGATGTGCGGTGAGCACGCGCACTGCTGGTCCGCGAACTCCACGATCAGCAAGAGTGTCGGCGGGGATCTGCTGTTCGCGCAGATCTGCGAGAAAGTTGGTGACCCCGCGGCGACCGCCAAATCGATCCTCAGCCCGCTCCGCCGCTGCAAACAGAGCAAGAACCGCATCAAGATCACTGTCGGCTCGACGTCCAGCCTCACCACCGCGAAGTGCCGCCGCTTCAAGTCGCTGAGGCCAGCCGGTACCGCCCCGAGCGGCGGCTCCAGACCAGACGGCCCACAACGCATCCTCAGTGGAGCCGTGCGCATTGATCACGGCCCGCGCGCCGCGGAGCAGACCCGCGAGCCGTTGAAGGGCACCGAGCGCCTGACGCGCACGCGCATCAGGCGAGGATGACGAGGATGAGATCGGCAACACCATCGCTGGGTCGGCGACGAGGTCAAGCACGAGGTCACGGATCAGGCGCATCGAGGGAGTCGGCCGCACCGAGGGGTCGGCAGCGCGCTCAAGCCGTCTAAGGGTACGACCGAGGCGGCGTAGATCAGCCGGATCGGCATCGGCTAACGGGGACAGCAGTAAATCTGCGACGGACTGCTCATCAAGGAGTTGCAGATCTGCGGCAACTGCCAAGGCATGCAGGAGCGGGGCAATGGCAGGCTCGCCATGAAGTGGGATCTCATCGCCGGCGACCTGCACCGGAACCCCAGCAGCAGCAAGGGCTCGCTGCATGGGGCCGATCGACCGCTGACCACTTCGAACCAGGACCGCCATCTCATCCCACGCGATGTCGCGCTCGAGATGTGCCCGACGCAGGAAGTCGGCAATATGCGCTGCCTCAGCCGACGCTGTGTCGAACGTGTGCACGGTGACTTCACCTTGCGTGACGTGTGCCAGGTCGCATTCCGGCGAACGGTGGGCCCGCACGATGTCAACTGCGAGCCCGGGGATTGCGGCATTGCGTAACACTCGGTTGGCGGCATCGCGGATGACGGGGCCGAATCGTCGCGTATGCCCAAGGACGATGACCGGCGCGCGACGTCCATCAGGTGCAGCGAACTCATCGCGGAAACGCAGAATGCCACCGGTGTCGGCGCCCCGGAAGGTATAGATCGACTGGTCGGGATCGCCCACTGCGACGAATGAGGAACCGGGAGCAACCAGCCCAAGCAGGAGTCGAACTTGCGCCGGATCGGTGTCTTGATACTCATCGACGAACACCGCGCGATAGCGACGCCGAAGCTCGCCCTGCACCTGCGGATCATGGGCGAGCAACGCCGCTCGGTGGACGACCTCTGTGTAGTCAGTGACACCTTCGGCGTCGAGAACGTCGAGATACTCGCCGAGGAAGCGGCCCACCGCAGCCCAAGCGGGACCAAGCACTTGCGCGTGACCGGCCAGCGCTTCGAGATCATCAGGGTCGAGCCCTAACGCGCGCGCCTTCGCAACGACGGCGCGGACTTCAGCGGCCAACCCGCGCGTACCTAGGGCCGCCGTGAGTTCGCGCGGCCAGTCGAGGCGACCGTCGCGAACCGATCCTTGGAGAAGTTCGCGCAGCCGGGCTTCCTGCTCGGCCCCCGACAGCAGCCTCAGCGGCTCGAGGTAGGCCTGCGGATCGGCATAAGCGCGGACGAGCGAATAGGCAAACGAGTGGAAGGTGCTGACGGTGGGTACGAGCCCGCCGCCGACTCGCGCAGTGACCCGCTCACGCCACTCGTGTGCCGCCTTGCGGCCAAAGGTGAGGCCAAGGATTTGCTCTGGGCGCAATGCATCTGGGCCGCCGAGTCTATCGACCATGGCTTCGACCAAGGTGGTGGTTTTGCCGGTGCCCGGCCCAGCTAGTACTAGCAGTGCACCGCGTCGATGAGCCAGAACCTGCTGCTGCTGTTCATCAAGCGTGGGGGGAGCCACAGCGAACGGCCGACCACGATCCAAAACAAGGTGCGGCGCAGGTTCAGCAGACTC
>CAIXFH010000176.1 GCA_903918645.1 uncultured Actinomycetes bacterium
CGATCTCACCTCGATGCGATCCAGTCCGCTGTCAACGACGTCGCCGCACCAGGTGCGACAGCCTGCGACTTGTTCGCAGGTACGGCTGTCGTCACGCGGCGTCTCGCAGCTTCGCGACCAGTCCTGTCTGCGGACGTGCAGGCCTATTCACGGGTTCTTGCCCATGCCCTCACGCAACCGCGTGCATTCAGGCCCCACGAGGTTTCCCGCTTGCTGGAGGCGGCGAGTGAGTGGCTCAGTTCGATGCAGCCGCAAGTCAGCTCACTGCTTGAGCTCGAACGGCGAGCACTGACCGACGCCACGGAGCAGCCTGGTCGACTCGCGGACATACTGCAGCACGGGGCTCTGGTCGACACAGACCGAGGTCAGCCGGATCTGAAGGCGGCGAAGGACGAAGCGCGAGGCGTACTGAGTCCCGGGGATTCGACTCTCAGCTGGTACTACGGCGGGGTCTACTTCTCATACCGCCAAGCACTTGAGTTGGATGCCTTGCGCCATGCCGTGCGGTGTGTTCTCGGCGCGGAGCGCGACCCCACTGCCGTGGCCGCGCTGCTTGGAGTGGCGAGCGACGTTGTCTCAACAGTAGGGAACCATTTCGCGCAGCCGCTCCAACCGCTCAAGGCAGACGGCACCCTGAAGCGCAGCTGGATATCGCCGACGAAGCGCAACCGTCAGCTGTCTGTCTTCGGACGGTTTGAAACGTGGATGGGTCGCTACGCCATGCTCGAGCCGACCTCGCACTTGTGTGTCGCGCTTCAGGCCGACTACCTGGACACGCTTGCGAATGTGGGGTCCGATGTCGGTGTCATCTACGCCGACCCTCCATACACACGAGATCACTACAGCCGGTTCTACCACGTGCTTGAGACCATCGCGCTTGACGATGACCCTGGTGTTACGCGCAGTCCGCGCGATCGAGCCCCTAGTCGAGGCTTGTACAGGGAGGGCCGACATCAGTCGCCGTTCAGCATTCGCTCGCAGGTTGTGCCCGCGTTTGAGGCCCTCTTTGACAACCTGAAGAGACTCGATGTCCCTCTCGTGCTTTCATACTCGCCGATGAGCGACGGCACGAAAGCTCGGCCTGAGACACGGCTGATGCCGATCGATGGCTTGGTGGCGATCGCTGAGAGGCACTACACAGATGTCCGCCTAGTCGTCGTCGAGTCAGCCTCGCACAGCAAGTTCAATCGAGCTGAACTCAATACCCTCGTCGCGGGTAGTGCAGAGGTGCTTATCGTCGCCAAGAACTAGAGCGCGGGCAGTGTGGCCTTCCACATCGCCGACGTAGGCCACGCAGCGCGCAACTCCTCCGCCGTGAAGCGGACTCGCCGCTTGCGGTCCGCACGACCGTGCCAATTGGCCGTGAGGAGGGTGTCGACTTCGTGATAGCCGGCGTCGCCAGGCAAGAGCAGCGAATAGAGAAACTCACCGGTCGCAAGACGTAGGAAGACCCCGATGGGTGACCCACTCCTGGGGTAGGCGAGCCCCCTGGCGGCCGCTAGCTCGAATCGATAGTTCTGACTGGCCACCTCGACGCTCGGACGACTCTCGACATCGCCGAAGGTTCCCGAAGAATCGACGTGGTGCAGCGAGATCCGGCGCTGGGAACCCACTTGTGCGCCAAAGAATCCTTCGTAGTTCGCCAGGTCGAAGTTCGCCTGCGCCCAGCGATCGCCAGCACGGGGGATCTCCGCTACGAGCACTTCCTCGACGGAGGCCGCGATCTCCGTGGTCGGCGGTGGGGCAGTCGCAGCTGTTCTCAGGCTGCGCTCGTTTCCGGTGTTCCTCTTGGCACGCTCGAGTACGCGAGGATCGCTTACCGGCAGGAGGTGGTCCGTGACAGACGTCAGGAAGCTCTCGATCTCCAGCAGCACGTCATCCCGCTCGGCTCCGGTCAGCTTCAAGACG
>CAIXFH010000177.1 GCA_903918645.1 uncultured Actinomycetes bacterium
AGCAGTGCCAGCCAGGATCAGGGGAATCTCTGCACGCGACCGAACGGGAGTGGGCGAAAGCCGCAGTGCGACCGAGAGGTCCTTGATCGCTGCCGTGCTCGTGTTTGCCACCTCACCGCTGAGGGTGATTGTGCTGCCTTCAGTTGCTACTACCGGGGTTTGGCTCACGAGGGTGATCTGTACTGCGGGTACTGCTGCGTCGGCGGATACCGCTGCGACGTGACCCTGGGTTGTCGTCGAGGCGAATGCTGGGTGCCCGGCTGCTCCAGCGCAAATGGTGCCCAGCAGTGCCCCTGCCAGCGCGACTGCCGCAAGTGATCCGCCGCGCGAACGTCGCCCTCGCACGATCATTCGGGGTCAGACTCGCGGCTTAGCCCCGGGGCAGAAACTGCTGCTTCGGCGCGAAGGAGTTCGGCAACTTGGGAGATCAGCCGGCGCTCATCTCCGTAGCTCAATGTTGCCCCGACCGCTGCGAGCGGCACCCAGGCAACTTGATCCACTTCCACGTCAGCGTCGGAAAGTTCGCCCCCGATGGCCTGCAGGAGGAAGTGGTGCACCGTCTTGTGGATCCGCCTTTGGTCGGCGACGAACCAGAAGTTGATCGTGCCCAGTGGTGCCAGGATCCGACCGCGTATCCCGGTTTCCTCATGCACCTCGCGGAGCGCGGCGATCTCCGCGGTCTCACCCGCTTCGATATGGCCCTTGGGCAGTGACCAGATCAGCCGACCTCGACGGTCCTGTCGGGCGATCAATGCTGCGCACGGGGTTGGCCCAGACAGATCGAGGATGAGGCCACCCGCGCTGACCTCATCGGCACGCTCGAGGCGCGCATATGGCTCCACTGGCCGCGGACGTCCGCCTGCTGGCGGCTCGGGGCGTGGGACACCAGACATATGGGAAGGATAGCCGGGGGTGAATGCGCCTAGGCTGTCACGACGTGCCCCCCGAGTCATCGATCCCTTCGCAGCCCGACCTGCCCGAGCCGCAGGCCGGGCTGGTAGCGCGCGCCATTGCCGAGTTGCGAGACCGAGCGAGCGTGACGGTCGAACTTGGTGAAAGGTTCGCGGCTGCTGGATTTGATCTCGCTCTTGTCGGTGGTCCGGTGCGCGATGCGCTCATGGGCCGGCTCGGTGACGATTTGGATCTGACCACGAATGCCAAACCTGAGCAGGTGCTCAATCTTGTCCGCGGGTGGGCTGATGCGGTCTGGGATGTCGGGATTGCCTTTGGCACGGTTGGTCTGCGCAAGGATGAGCACAAGATCGAGATCACGACTTACCGTGCTGAGTCTTACGCAGTCGACTCCCGCAAGCCGGGTGTCACGTATGGCACGTCGTTGGCCGCCGACCTTGTTCGGCGCGACTTCACCGTCAATGCGATGGCAGTTCGTCTGCCGAGCATGGAGTTCGTTGACCTGCACAACGGTTTGGCAGATCTCGCGGCCGGGGTGCTTCGGACCCCGGGCACACCCGAGGATTCGTTTAGCGATGATCCGCTTCGGATGATGCGCGCTGCTCGATTTGCATCAACACTGGAATTCACCGTTGCCCCCGAGGTAATCGCGGCAATGGCCGCGATGTCAGGCCGGCTGGCGATTGTCTCGGCCGAGCGAGTGCGTGATGAGTTGGTCAAGCTTGTCCTCGGCGACGATCCACGTGCCGGTCTATTACTGATGGTTGAGTCCGGGTTGGCCGAACTCGTTCTGCCTGAACTTCCGGCGCTCGCGCTCGAAGTTGACGAGCATCACCGGCATAAGGATGTGTACGAGCACACCCTGACCGTGCTCGAGCAGGCCATCGCTCTGGAGTCACAGCATGAGCCAGTCATTGCGCCCGACTTCGTGCTGCGCTTCGCCGCTCTCATGCATGACATCGGCAAGCCGCGAACTCGTCGATTTGAAGACGACGGTGGCGTGTCATTCCACCATCACGAGGTAGTTGGTGCGCGGATGACTCGCAAGCGAATGGGCATCCTGCGCTTTTCAACCGACTCGACTGACGAAGTGGCCAAACTCGTGGAGTTGCACCTTCGCTTCCACGGGTACGGCGATGGCGAGTGGACCGATAGCGCAGTGCGCCGTTATGTGCGCGATGCCGGTGACCAACTCGTGAGGCTGCACAAACTAACTCGCGCGGACTGCACAACTCGTAATCGAGCAAAAGCCGAAAAGCTTGCGCGTACCTATGACGACCTCGAGGGACGAATCGCACGGCTCTCGGTGGAGGAAGAGCTTGCCGCGATGCGTCCGGCACTCGATGGAAACCAGATCATGCAGATCTTGCAGATACCACCCGGACGTGATGTCGGCGCTGCCTACGACCACTTGCTCGAACTACGTCTTGACCATGGCCCGATGACCGAAGACGATGCTCGCGATCGGCTACTGAGTTGGTGGCGCGACCGAACGGCACAGCCCTCCTAAGCCGCGCCTTAGGCAGGTGAGCTGACCGTGTCGTCCTGGAGTCCGGTGCTTGTCGACGAAGAGGCGAGCTTTGCCTTGCGAACAGTTCGCGACCAATACCAACCGCCTGCGAGTATCACCACGCCGACAACAGCGAGGACGATCGAGCCCTCTTCTAGGAATGTTGTCAAGATGCTGTAGAACGCTTGCTGCGCAACGGCAAACGGGGTGCCTTGCAGAGTGAGAGTGAGTTCGTTTTGGCCGACACCAAGACCCAGTTTGACCAGCACGGCTGAGATCAGGAATGCGATCCCCACCGCCATCGTCATGCGCGGGCGATTGCGAGCGAGTAGTACTGCACCGATAAGTGCCAGCAGCACGAGGAAGATGAGCCACTGCATGATCGGCTGTGCGATCGCGTAGGCAGTGCGGGCGGTGTTCAACTGCGGTGCGTTCAGCAGCACGATCTCGCGGTCGGCCTTGGCCGGGGTTGGCAGATCGGCGGCGAAGGTCAGGCCCTTGTCGACGAGGCGTTGCTTAACTATGTCGATCAAGTTTCCGGTGTCGAGAACTACGTTGTCGCCCGAGATGGTGACTGCGCCGTCAGGATTTCCTGACAGTGCCGCGATCAGCGCCTTCTGCATGACTTTGTTGATGTCGGCCCAGATCTTGTCAAACCGGTCACTAGCTAGCAATCGCGACACCTCGGTCGTGATGAACGATGAGACGCCACCAGCGATAAGCGGTGCGAGTGGCTTGGCCTTGTCGGGAAGCAGCGCTTCGATCTTGGGCTGCACGTCGAGATGATTGATGATCGCGTTGGAGACAACACCGCTGACCGCTAGTTGGACGGTTGGGTCCTGAGACAGTGGCGCAACAGTGGCCACGTAGCGGTCAGTGTCGGTGAGGGTGCGCTGCGCCCAGAAGGCAGTGATAGCCAGTGGCAGCAAAAGCGCAGCGATCACGAAAATGACCCATGCGCTGATGTTGCGTCCGCGACCTACGCGAACTGCGGTGCCCGTTGTCATGAGTGTTCCAAAGAGATCATGACGGGCAGCCTAGGGCAGTGGGCTCCCGCGCCCAACGCTCTTGACGATGTTTATCGCTTTTTGGGTCCGTGCTGCTCGCCTGATCACGGGATTGCGGCAGGGTCGGGTGCATAACTGCGTGCCGGGTCACGTCGTTCAGCACGAATCGCCCAGGCCGCACCGGCGATGGCGGTGATCACCATGAAGGCGCACATTCCAGGTGCGCGTCCATCGAGTGGCGCGACGAACGATGTCAGCGTGACACCAGTGACGATGGCGATATTGACGGCCACGTCGTAGAGCGCAAACACCCGTCCGCGCCGGTCATCATCGATGTCTTCTTGCACGATCGTGTCGGAGCAGACCTTCACTGACTGACCCGCGAGCCCGACGAAAAATCCGCCAACGAGGAGTCCGATCAGGTTCCCAGGCGCTAGTGCCAAGGCTGCGATGGGCACGGCGACGATCAGGGTGAGTGCTGACCAGCGCACGGCGCCTAACCGACGTGATAACGCGGGGGTGAGCACTGCACCGAGGAAGGCGCCGCCGCCCGCCGCCCCAGTGGTCAGGGTCAGCGCCCGCAGTGCGGCGTCGGCGTCATCGGGGTGCAGTGCGCCGCGTACTTGAAGCACACACAGTGCGAGAGCGATGCCAAAGATCAGGCGATGAACCATCACTAGGCCGATCGCTCGCGCTGCTGGTGCGCGGGCCCGGAGGTGGGCGAAGCCGGCGCTCATCCCGGTCACGACCCCTCGCACGGTCTCGCGTTCGGTGAGGGAGTCCGGACCCAAGGACCGCATAGGTTGTCGCGATGCGATCAGCGATGCGACGAGGTAGGCGCCGATCGCCAAGGTCAGGACGATTGCCGAGCCACGTTCACCACCACCGACGAGTTCACCGATTGTCACCCCAGCAAGGCCACCGGTGACCGATGCCATGGTGCCGGCTGTTGGCGCAACCGCATTGCCAGTGACTAGGTACCGGTCAGCCACCACATGCGGCAGGCTCGCCGATAGGGCGGCAAGAATGAACCGGTTTGCGCCGAGCACCATGAGCACCCAGATGCCGAGCAGTGCATCGTCGTGTCGACTGAGCACTAGGCCAGCGACTCCGATGACCATGATTGCGCGCGTGATGTTCGCCCAGATCAAAATCGTGCGACGTTGCCACCGATCAAGCAGTACGCCAGCGAACGGCCCGATGAGTGAGTACGGCAGCAGCAGGATCGCGAATGCGACGGCAACCTTGGCGGCGGTTGGTTGACGCTCAGGAGAGAAGAGCACGAACGTGGCTAGGGCTGCCTGCAGCAGACCATCGCCGAACTGGCCGGTGAGGCGCGTGCTTAGGAGCAGGCGAAACCCGCGGATCCCTAGGATCGTGCGCAATCCGACGCCATCGCGACTCATGCACCGACCGTACCTGCTTGGAGTATCAGAGCAATTCGCGGTGAATCAATCGTGGAAACGAACTAGGGCCAGAACTCCAACAGGAGTTCTGGCCCTAGTCACCGATGGGTTCATGCTAAGAACTACGACATCGCGACCCGGGGTTCAGTCAGGTGTGACGTCGCTGCGTGCAGCCGTGGCTGCGCTTTAGCGCTCGATCGTCCCTGCGATGAAGGCCTCAACTGCGATCTTGGCCTCATCGTCGCTGTACTGCACGGGCGGGCTCTTCATGAAGTAGGACGCCGCCGACAGGATCGGGCCGCCGATACCGCGGTCCTTTGCGATCATCGCCGCGCGAATGGCGTCGATGATGATGCCAGCGGAGTTGGGGGAGTCCCAGACCTCGAGCTTGTACTCGAGTGAGAGCGGGATGTCACCGAAGTTGCGGCCTTCAAGGCGGACGAAAGCCCACTTGCGGTCATCGAGCCAGGCGACGTAGTCGGACGGGCCGATGTGCACATTGCGGGGCTCGATGCCGTTGACCAGCTGCGAGGTGACCGACTGAGTCTTGGAGATCTTCTTGGACTCGAGTCGATCGCGCTCGAGCATGTTCATGAAGTCCATGTTGCCGCCGACGTTGAGCTGGTAGGTGCGGTCAACGGTGACGCCACGGTCTTCGAAGAGTTTGGCCAGGACGCGGTGGGTAATGGTCGCGCCAATCTGCGACTTAATGTCATCACCGATAATCGGGACGCCGGCGTCCTCGAACTTCTTGGCCCACTCGGGGGTACCGGCGATGAACACGGGAAGTGCGTTGACGAATGCCACGCCAGCATCGATCGCGCACTGCGCGTAGAACTTGGCCGCGGCGTCTGAGCCGACCGGGAGGTAGCAGACGAGTACGTCCGCCTGGACCTCGCGCAGGGCAGCGACGATATCCACTGCCGCGTCGTCAGACTCGGTGATCATTTCGCGGTAGTACTTGCCCAGGCCATCAAGGGTGTGGCCACGCTGCACGATGACCCCGCTTGGCGGGACATCGCAGATCTTGATGGTGTTGTTCTCGCTGGCGCCGATGGCGTGTGATAGATCCTGTCCGACCTTTTTGGCATCAACGTCGAACGCGGCTACGAACTCAACGTCGCGGACGTGATACGGGCCGAACTGAACGTGCATAAGCCCGGGGACTTTGCCCGCCGGGTCGGCGTCCTTGTAGTACTCGACCCCCTGCACGAGGGATGACGCGCAGTTGCCTACGCCAACAATTGCCACACGAATTGAACCCATCGGATCCTTCTCTCTTACTTTCCGGCAGCGGACGGGGTGTTCCCGGCCGCGGACGAGGTGGTCAGCGAATGCCCCGACGGGGCTTCGGAGTTCGGTTGCGAGACGTTGGACCTGCTCGCGGGGCCAGCCAGTGGTTGCGATCGCTCGGTGGCGATCAGTTCGTCGAGCCAGCGCACTTCGCGTTCGACACTGTCGAGGCCGTGCGATTGGAGCTCGAGGGTGTACGCGTCGAGCCGTTCGCGTGATCGGGACAGCGACGAGCGGAGGGCATCGAGTCGTTCTTCGAGCCTGCTGCGTCGACCCTCCAGCACGCGAAGGCGCACTGAGGCAGGGGTACGACCGAAGAAGGCGAGCCGAACGCCGAAGCGGTCGTCGTCCCATGCGTCGGGCCCAGCATCTGCGACGAGGTGTTGGAACTGCTCCTTGCCCTCGGCGGTGAGCCGGTAGACGATGCGGCCGCGAGTAGCGGCGCTGCCAGCCTTTGGGTTGGTGGGCGCGTCTTCGATCAGCCACCCCCGCGCGGTGAGGTCCTTGAGACACGGGTAGAGCGACCCGTAGGAGATCGCATGGAAGGTGCCCAGGACGGTGGAAAGTCGCTTGCGCAACTCGTAGCCGTGCATGGGTGATTCGTGTAGGAGACCAAGGACGGCGAGCTCGAGGACGCCACTTCTCTTACTTGATCGTGGGGACATCGGCACCTCCCTCGCTGGTGGACTTGCGTGCACGTAGTGGCTTTGTGGGTATTCGGTACTGAGTACTTGCGTGATTACTGGCACTCGGCCCGCTGGCGCGGGCCGGGCGGGTAGAGCAGGCAGATAACTTGCTTGCGGTAAGGCCAACAATCGCCGAGATGCAACGAATCGATGTATCGAGCCGATATAGCGGGGACTATATGTCCCAGCGGATCCCTGCGCAAACGGCTGACCGTTTGGCCATCGAGATAGGGCTGATCGGTCGGTCCCAGACCGTTCCTTCGTGGGCACAGACCGCTACGCCCGATGATGCCCTGGCAGAGAAATGGGCCGTGTGGGCGAAAGTTCTGCGGGCTTCGTGCCGATGTTGAACAAGTCACCCCTTCCCCGGTGAGGAGTTTGTTGTGCGTCCGCTTGCTCGCGTGAGCCTCGGCTTGTGCGCGATCGTCGTGTCATCGTCGATCGCCGCTTTGCCGACCACGAGCGCGTCCGCAAGCGTGTCGCCAGCGGTGGTCATGACCACTGTGACGTCCGGCGTGCCGGCTCCTGCTAAGCCGCGGAAGATCGTCTCCGGCTGGATGCCTTACTGGAGCAACTCCGCCGCCCTTGCTTCGGTGCTGGCAAATGCGAGCTTGTTCGCCGACGTGTCGCCGTTCTGGTATCACGCGAGCGGTAGCGCACCCAATGTTTCCGTGGTGTCGCAAACGACGGGCATCAATGTGCCGTCGGTCGTTGCGCAGTTACACGCGAGGGGTATCTCGATCCTCCCGACCATTACCGATGGCAGCGGCTACCGGCAGATGAGTGCCCAACTCGACACGGCAGCGCACCGCGCTGCGATGGTTGCGCGCATCGTCGCAGTTGTCAGCGCCAACGGTTACGACGGCGTCGATCTTGATTGGGAGGCGTTCGCCTTCAACGACGGTAGTAGTTCGTGGACCACCACGAGGGCACGCTGGATCCCATTTGTCGCAGCTCTTGGCGCTGCTCTCCACGCCAAGAAGAAACTGCTCTCGGTGACCGCGCCTGGGGGCCTTTCGACGTCGTCAGACTCAACCGGCTACTGGGTCTATGCCTGGGGCGCGATCGGTCCCTATATCGACCGGCTCCGGATCATGGCCTATGACTACTCGGTATCGCATGCGGGCCCCATCGCGCCAATTGGTTGGGTCGACCGCGTCGCCGCTTACGCGATCACTCAGGTCTCGCCGAGCAAGATTTCGATCGGTGTCGCCGGTTACGGCCGCGACTGGAAGACCGCTGCCACCGGTACCTGCCCGAACCTGCCTCTCGCCTCGCTGACTCCGGCACAGGCGACCACCTTCGCCGACAAGTTGAGTTGGGTCGCCGTTCGCCATAGTTTCGACGCGCGCTGGGCGGCGAACTACGTCGACAACCTGTTTGTGAGTGCAGCGGCCACCATCCCGGGCATCACTTTGGTGACCAAGCCGGTATCAACCTGGGACGCGACGGCCAAGGAGCGCACGTTCTCCTACCAGGTGAATTTTGCGGGGCGCTTCCAGCGAGCCAAGGTCACGGCAACTGCGGTCGCCGGGGTAGCTGGCTCCTCAACCATCACAGTCTCGTCCACGGTAGGAATTGCCGTTGGAACTGTCGTGGCTGGAACCGGTGTGGCATCCGGCGCCAAGGTAACCGGGATCAGCGGCAAGGTGTTGACGGTCAGTGCGGCGAACACGGCAGCCGTCACGGGGGTCATCGTCGCAACGACGCATGTCAGCACGACTGCCACCGGCGATATCGCGACGCCGTTGATTGCGGTGGCCAAGTCGGCCGGAATCCCGGTGGGTGCGGCAGTGTCTGGCACGGGCATCGCAAGCGGGGCAACTGTGCTGTCGATAGCGGTAAATAGCTTGACCCTGAGTGTTCCCAACACTGCTGCGGTTAGCGGCGCCGTGACTTTTAGCAAGGTGGTCAAGCCGGTTGCGATTGGCGGCGTTGTCGGCGCAAAGGTGATTCAGGTCGGTGTTGCTACGGGGATAAACGTGGGTGCGGGGGTCACGGGGAAGAACGTTGCCCCTGGGGCCAAGGTAACTGCCATTTCGGGCCATGCGCTGACGCTGAGCATCGCAAACCTTGGTTCCGTGACTGGCTCGCTGGTGTTCACTCCGGCCCCGACCTCGGTCAACTGCACGGTGTCGAGGACAGGTTGGTACGGCGAGGCCGGCTCTGCCAACGCGCGCGCAACCTTGGTGAACAAGTACCACCTTGGCGGTATTGCGCAGTGGACCCTTGGCGGCGAAGACACCACCCAGTGGGCGGGATTGACGTCGTATGCCACCAACATTGCCCCAGTGTCATCGCTCATTACGGCCTCCGCGCCGCAAGTGGTTGACGTCGGTGCCAGCACTTCGGTCACCGGAACCGTCAAGGTCAAAGGCGCCCTCGTACCGCAAGCTTCCGTAGCGTTATCGGTTCGGCCCGTTGGGAGCACCACGTGGCCAGCACCGACAACCGTTGTCACCAATGCTGCGGGCCAGTTCACTCTCCCAATGCAAGGACAGAGCGCTGACTTTGAGTGGCGGGTCACCGCCCCGACCGACGGCTGGACCAGGGCGACCACCGCGGTTGTCGGGCAGACGACGGCCGGCAATGTGCCATCGGTGATCACCGCCGTGGGACCAGCTGGACTGCTGCCCGGGAAGCCTGGGACGGTGCGGGCGAGTGTCAGTTTCAAGAATGCGTTGCTCGCCAATGCCCCTACGACTCTCGCGGTTCAAGCGGCCGGTGCTACTACCTGGACCACCGTGGCCAGTGGAAGTACTGATTCAACCGGCGCGGTGGCGCTGACCTTGCCAGCCCAGAAGAAGGATTTCACCTGGCGGATTACCGTTCCCGCCGGTGGGCTGCGTCGGGAGACATCGGTCTCGCGATCTGCGGTGATTGCCGTTGCTGCGGTTGCGAAGGCGACTGCGTCGGCCATCGTCACCTATGGTGCCCCGAACCCAGTGAAGGGGACCGTGACTCTTAAGGGGGCGCCCGTCTCGGCCCAACTCAGCATGCAAGTGCTGGTCTCGGGGACGACTTCGTGGGTCACCGTCGCGTCGCCTACGTCAACGGGCAGTGGCGCATTCGCCGCTGTGATACCGAAACAGGCGCACAACTACCGCTGGCGAGTCGTAGTGCCCACTAACGGCACGACCAGGCTTGCCGCAACGGCCTCGGGCTCGGTTCAGGTGCGGCTCCGGGTGGTCGCGCATGCCAAGACGGCTGCGATTAAGGCACTTGGCCGCCCTGTCTTCATCGGGACCGTGGGCCCAGCACGTGCGGGCTATCGGGTGAGCCTTCGCACATGGTCAGGGACGGTGTGGGTCGTGCAGTCGACGGTGCTGAGCAAGGCCGACGGCACCTACACCTTGACCGCTAAGGCGCAGGCACGAGGCAGTGCCACTTATGACGTGGTGAGTTCGGTAGTGGCGGGTCAGGCCAACGTCAACGGGATGTCTGCCCGGCTCATCGTGACCGCGAGCTAGGGCGCACGGGCTGAGGCACCCAGGAACGTCCTTGCCGTCTTGTCACCGTCGGGCCCTCGGGTGAACTCCGATTTGCGAGAGGATGAATCTTCTGGCTGAAAATGGGCCAACCGGGTGAATTTCTGCGCCTCCTACTTGACATTCTTATGCAGCTTAATTTGCGTGTTCGCTCACTCGAAAGGGTGGAATTCGCAATATTGTGACGAAATCTTGCTCATGTTTTCCTCTTCTACATTGTGATCATGGCCCGTGCATTGGTCGCGGCTCATTGGGCGCCGTATCGCGTGAAAAAGTATGGTGTCAAAGGGATTAGCCGATTTTAGCTTCCCGCAGCTGCACCTGGTCACGCTGCCACATCTGCACGATCCGTTAGTGGCGAAATACCCTCTGTGACGTATTCACCCGCGCGGCTCCCCCTAATTGCGGTGCCCTACCCCGCTTTAACAATTGACTCTTTATCGCATTCCCCACACCCTTTTGGAGCATAGACGTATTCCTGTTCTGATCTTGTCCTGGAAGGACTCCAGCATGTCGCTTCTCACTTTCCGGCCCCTCACCAAGGTGACGGCCGCTGTGGCTGCATCCGCCCTGACAGTGACGGCAATGGCGGCGGGTGTGCTGGCAGCCCCAGCCGCGTCCGCGGTGCCTAGATTCGTGAGCACCATCGTCTACACGGCGCCCGCCGTGAACGTGCCGTGGGGCACTGCGGTCGCGGGAGTTGCTGACGAGGGCAGGTTCACGTTTACGCCGCAAACCCTGACGGCCGGCGTATGGGCCCCCAATGCAGACCCAGTGACGTACCTGACCGCCACAGTTCAGGCTTACGACTCCCTAGGCTCAGCGATCGCCCTAGACCTCTACCCCCCAAGCACCTGCGCGCTATACCTCAGTACCGACGCCAGCTATGCGACCCCTCTTTCGTCGTCGGTGGCCGGCGGGGATGCCATGCCCATCGCGGGTCCGGCTCGCTACGTAAGCCGTTGCACGTCATCGGGCACCGTGGCCGGATACACGAACACCTACATCGTTGCCCAGTCAGCAGTGCAGGGCTCGGCCATCCTGGCCATCAACTGGAAGTCCAACCCGACCCAATTCGACCAGCAGACCAACCTGCCGGTTTACCCATCGACCTTTGGATATGTCAGTTCGAAGAACCCGACCACGACTCCCGGCGCTACTCCGGCGGTAGCTGGTTGCGGCATTTTCGCGGCGGCCGACACCAGTTACGCCGGCTCTGATTTTCAGGGGGGCACAGCTCCTGCAGGTGCCTACAAGGTGCACTGCGCCTATGTGTCGCAAGGCACGCCCGCGCTTTGGCGCACGGCATACAACGGTGACGTTGACATCACAGTCATTAAGTACCCCACTGCGACCACGGTTACCTGCCCAACTTCAGTGATCTACAGCGGTGTTGCGCAGACTCCCTGTGCCGTGTCAGTCACCGGCCCTGGCGGCCTTAGCCTCACTCCTGACGCCGTGTACAGCAACAACATTGCGGTTGGCACTGCTAATGCACGCTACGACTACCCGGGCGATGCCTTCTACGCCGCGTCGAGCGGCAGTACCGACTTCCAGATCGTTAAGAGCCCGACCACGACCGTCGTCAGTTGCCCAGTGACTGTGGTTCATACCGGTTCACCGGTAACCCCTTGTACCGTGACGGTCTCCGGTAACCAGGGCGTCATCGGAACCTTCGACGCCGCTTACGCGAACAACACTGATGTCGGCACGGCAACTGCAAGCTATGACTACCCAGGTGATGCCTTCAACGAAGCCTCTAGCGGTAGCGCCACGTTCCTCATTCGCTGGCCGTCAACAACCGGGATCACGTGTCCGACGTCGGTCGTCTACACCGGCTCGGCGCTCACGCCGTGTTCGGTGTTGGTCAGCGGCGAAGGTGGCCTGAGCCTGACGCCGACCGCCGTCTACACCAACAACATCAACGTTGGCCCCGCCAGTGCCTCGTACACGTTCGGCGGAGACACCACGCATGAAGGATCTACCGCGAGCTCGTCGTTCGACATCACCAAGGCAAGTTCAGTCACGACGATCAACTGTCCCGTCTCTGTGGTCTACGACCGCACAGCCCAGACTCCTTGTACTGCTGTGGTTACCGGTGCTGGCGGCTTGAGTCAGCAGTTCACCCCTAGCTACTCGGCCAACATCGACGTTGGAACCGTAACCGTCAGCTACACCTATGGCGGCGACTCGAACCACGATGGGTCCGCGGGCTCAACCACGTTCGCTATCACCCCGAAGTCCGTCACCGTGACTGGCGCGTCCACGATGATCACCTACCCCGAAACCGTCCCAGCCGCCACCTACGACACGTCTGAGGTGCTGATCGACGGTGACTGGTCGACAGCCCCCACATGTGCGGTCTACGCGAACGCTGACACTGACTACCTGTCCGCACTGACCGGTATGCAGAACGCTGGCACCTACGCGATCCACTGCGCCGGGGGCGTCTCCGCGAACTACACGGCGACTTATGTCGATGGGGTACTCACGGTTGACAAGGCGACATCGGCCACGTCCATCACGTGTAGCCCAAGTTCATTCGTCTACACCGGTAGCGCCTTCACCCCCTGTACTGCTGCAGTTACCGGGGCGAACCTCAGCACGACGACAGCTGTCGTCTATGCCCTGAACATCAACGTAGGAAACGCAACCGCGAACGCCACGTATGTCGGTGACGCGAACCACTACGGGTCGACCGCAATCCAAGTTTCGTTTGCAATCACTAAGGCTTCGACTGTCACCACCATCACGTGCCCCGCCATCGCGATCTGGACTGGCTCTGCCGTGGCTCCCTGTACGGCGGCTGTCACTGGTGCCAACCTGGCCACCACGGCAACCGTCAGCTACAGCGCCAACACCAACGTTGGCACGGCCACTGCGAACTCGACGTATGCCGGTGACTCCAACCACACCGGATCCACGGCTACCGCAGTCACGTTCCTGATCCGTCGAAGCGTCGTGATCACTGCGAGCTCTCCGCCCGCGATCACTTATGGCGCTTCGGTACCGGCGGTCACCTTTACGACCAACCCAACTCCGGTGACGTGGACGACCTCGCCCACGTGTGCGGTGTATGCGTCGACCGACTCCACGTTCGCGATTGCGTTGACTGGTGTTCAGAACGCGGGCACTTACGTGACGCAGTGTTCGGGTGGAATCTCGACCACCTACACCCCGACCAGTTTCGTGACCGGTACTTTCACGATCAACAAGGCCGCCTCAACGGCGACCGTGTCGTGTAGCCCGACCTCGGTGGTTTACACCGGTGTCGCGCTGACTCCGTGTACCGCTGCTGTTACTGGTGCTGGCGGGTTGAGCCTTACCGCGCAGACCGTCACCACGTACACGAACAACATCAACGCGAGCATCTCGCCGGCAACTGCTTCTGCCTCCTACACCTACGCCGGTGACGCCAACCACAACGCATCGGCTGCAGCCTCGGCGACGTTCACGATTACCAAGGCCACCTCAACGGCGACCGTGACGTGTAGCCCGACCTCGGTGGTTTACACCGGTGTCGCGTTGACCCCGTGTACCGCTGCTGTTACTGGTGCCAACTTGAACACCACTGGGTTGGTACCCACTTACACGAACAACATCAACGCGAGCATCTCGCCTGCGACTGCTTCGGCCTCGTACACCTACGCGGGTGACACCAACCACAGCGCATCGGCTGCAGCCTCGGCGACATTCACGATCACTAAGGCCAACGTCACCATCGTGGCCTCGTCTCCACCTGCGATCACGTACAACGCTGCGGTACCGGCAGTCACCTTCACGACTAGCCCAACCCCGATTACGTGGACGACCTCGCCCACGTGTGCGGTGTACGCATCGACCGACACCACCTTCGTGACTGCGTTGACCGGCGTTCAGAACGCCGGCACCTACGTGACGCAGTGCTCGGGTGGTGTGGCAGCGAACTACGCACCGAACGTATTCACCAGTGGCACGTTCACGATCAACAAGGCGGCCTCGGCTGCCACGGTGACGTGTGCGCCAGTGTCAGTGGTTTACACCGGTGTCGCGCTGACTCCGTGTACCGCTGCTGTGACTGGCGCGGGCGGCCTGAGCCTCACTGGTCAGACCGTCACCTCGTACACCAACAACATCAATGCGAGCATCTCGCCGGCTACTGCTTCTGCTTCATACACATACGCCGGTGACGCGAACCACAACTCGTCGGCTGCGGCATCTGGAACGTTCACCATCACAAAGGCCACCTCGACGTCCAGCGTGACGTGTAGCCCGACGTCGGTGATCTATACCGGTGTCGCATTGACCCCGTGTACCGCTGCTGTTAGCGGTGCCAACTTGAGCACCACTGGCCTAGTTCCCACGTACACGAACAACATCAACGTGAGCGTTTCGCCTGCGACCGCTAACGCGGCGTACACCTACGCCGGTGACGCCAACCACACGGCCTCAGCTGCGGCGTCGGCGACGTTCACGATCAACAAGGCGACCTCAGTCGCCACGGTGACGTGTTCGCCTGTGGTCTACACCGGCTCCGCTTTGACGCCATGCTCCGCTGCGGTTACCGGTGACGGGCTCAACCTCACTGGCCTAGTGCCGACCTACACGAACAACATCAACGCGAGCATCACGCCAACAACGGCATCTGCGGCGTACACCTACGCTGGCGACGCAAACCACACAGCTTCTGTTCTCGCATCGGCCACATTCACGATCGCCCAGGCACCTTCGGTTGCCACGGTGACGTGTTCGCCGGTGGTCTACACCGGCTCCGCGTTGACTCCGTGTACTGCTGCGGTTACTGGTGCGGGTGGTTTGAACCTGACGAACCAGACCGTGACCTCGTACTCAAACAACACCGACGCGAGTATCGCTCCAGCCACTGCGTCTGCGTCGTACACCTACGCCGGTGACGCGAACCACAGCGCTTCGGCGGCAGCTTCCGGCACCTTTACGATCACCAAGGCGTCCTCCACTGCCACGGTGACGTGTGCGCCAGTGTCAGTGGTTTACACCGGTGTTGCGCTGACTCCGTGTACCGCTGATGTGGCTGGCGCGGGCGGCCTGAGCCTCACTGGTCAGACCGTCACCACGTACACGAACAACATCAATGCGAGCATTGCGCCTGCGACGGCGTCGGCGTCTTACACATACGCCGGTGACGCTAACCACAACTCGTCGGCTGCGGCATCTGGAACGTTCACGATCACTAAGGCCACCGCAACGACCACGGTAACGTGTTCCACGGCCTCCTTGGTGTACACCGGTATCGCGCAGACCCCTTGTACCGCTGCGGTCACCGGTGATGGCTTGTCCGGCGCCACTGCCCCAGTGGTCTACTCCGGCAACGTCAACGTGGGTACGGCTACTGCGAACGCGACTTTCAGCGATGCCAACCACGCCAGCTCGTCTGCAACCCCGGTGACCTTCACGATCACGCCTGCCGCATCGGTTGCGACGGTGACGTGTAGCCCGACCTCGGTGGTTTACACCGGTGCCCCGCTAACTCCCTGCACCGCAGCGGTTACCGGCACAGGCGGCTTGAACACCACCGGCCTGGTACCGACCTACACGAGCAACACCAACGTGGGTATCTCCACCGCGTCGTACACCTACGCCGGTGACGCCAACCACTCTGCATCCGCATTAGCGTCGGCAACCTTCACGATCACGGCTGCAGCGCTCACGATCACAGCATCTTCACCTGCTGCGATCACGGCGCCTGCTGTCTACCCAGCGGTCACCTACACGATTAGCCCGACCCCGGTCACCCTCACCACGGCACCTACCTGTGGCGTGTACGCCACCGCTGACACAACGTTCGTCACACCGCTGACCGGCGCTTCGGTTGCGGGCTCGTATGTGACCAACTGCGCGGGCGCAGTGAACTCGAACTA
>CAIXFH010000178.1 GCA_903918645.1 uncultured Actinomycetes bacterium
CAGTTCGAGGAAACGTCAGGCATTATGTTGCCCATTTCCTTCTTCTCGAAGGGCTGGCTTAAACCCCAGCTCGTTGGATGGACGCCCCAAGTCAAAGAGATGTATGCCATGCGGTTTGCAGTGACTAAGGTGATGCCTGACGCATTCCCATATGCGGAGGTATATCTACTGTGCGACAACAAGAATCTGTCGTGCTTGGCCGACTCGGATGATAGACGCATCGTTCGGTGGCAACAAGAGGTTCGCGATTCCGGCGCCATTGTCAGGCGCTGGGTAGCAGGGAACTACAACACGATCGCCGACTATGGTAGTCGAACGGTTGTGCCGGATCTCGTCACGCCTATGACGGACGAGGAAAAATTCGAGATGCACATCTACTCGATGGTCTCGACGGAGCCAACCCTTTCGGATGGGGGGGAAGGCGTGGCGGCAACGCCAACGGAACCGACGGTCGTCCCAGGGCACTTTCACATGGCCCCGATGACGTCCAAGATCGTTGCAGCTCAGGCAGCTGCACCGGACGACGAGATGGAGTCCTGGCGGTCGAACCCCAGGTACTCGCGAGTCGAGCTAGCAGGGCACTCGTTGCACCTGCTGAACGGGTTACTCGTTGTACCCCGTGCGGCGTCTGATATCAAGAGGATCTTGTTTCAGATTGCCCATGACGGCGACTGCCACTATGCGGGCAGTGGTCGGACCGTCCAGAATCTGAAGACACAGGCCAAGGTGGTCTGGGTCAACATGGATGAGGAGATACGAGCTTTTGTGAGCTCGTGCTTCAAGTGCCAGTTCGCAAAGGCGGGCTCGGCTACGAACAAGGGCGTCGGCACACTGTCGCCGACGATTCCCCCGGCTATTCACCACACCTGGTACGTGGACTACAAGGGCCCGTTCCCGGAAGACACCGGCTATCTGCTGGCGGTGGTTGAAGGACTCTCCAAGTCGGTCAAGCTGCGGTATGTGCCAACTACGCAGCTCAAGGACCTAACGGAGGAACTCGAGGAAGTCATCACGGCATTTGGAACAGCGCCGTTGGTGATGAGGTCAGATGGTGGCCCGCCGTTCAACTCGGCAGGCTACCGCGACTGGTGCGCAGAGTGGGGCATCACGCCCGTACTCGGCATTGCGGACCACTCAGCGGGACAAGGTACCGTTGAGAACAAGTTCAAGGGTGTCGCTCACGCGATCATCGCAACGCTGGGGGGCAAGGCGCCAACCGGCTGGTACAAGGATCCAAGACTCCTGGCTCAACTCGAGCGGGTCATCGGATCAACATACACGTCCGTGCTCGGGGGTTCACCTTCGTGGGCATTGACGGGTCGGGAGCCGCGCACACGACTGTCGGCGGCTACGCGATACTCGAGCGAGGAGCTCGGTGTCCCAGGCGTCACGGAAAATGACGTCTGCGAGATCATCGCGGCACATCACGCACAGCTGAATGCTGTGCAGGGCCGGG
Organism: uncultured Actinomycetes bacterium; assembly: GCA_903918645.1. Taxonomy (GTDB): domain Bacteria; phylum Actinomycetota; class Actinomycetes; order S36-B12; family CAIYMF01; genus Longivirga. The sequence continues at coordinate 1,457 of CAIXFH010000178.1, forward strand.
TGACGCTGGCGACGAGCCTTGCACAGGCTGTCACCAAGAACAAGTTTGACAGGAGTCGCTCGAAGGGCGACTTCAAGGTCGGCGAGTGGGTGCTCGTGCACTACACGGCACCGAATCGGATGATGCCTCACTTTAGGGGGCCTTATCTGATTGTGGAGGTCTCGGGTGACAACAACTTTGTCAAGACCAAGCATTTCCTGACACCGGATGGTGAGGTCTTCGGGCCCTACCATGTGTCGAGGTTGATTCGCTTCGATTTCTCTCGAGCGACAGCACGCGAGATCGCCGAGCATCAGCTCGACGAGGGCTCAGCTATTGTGGTCGACGTCAAGGAACATCGGCTTACGGACGATGGGGGCTTGGAGCTTCTCATCGAGTGGGTAGGCGACCCCATCCAATCTTGGATGGCCGCCTACGGACTGCGACGCGTGACCAAGGTCATCGAGTACTGCACGTCAAATGGTTTGCCGTCACCGGGCTCGGG
>CAIXFH010000179.1 GCA_903918645.1 uncultured Actinomycetes bacterium
CGAGTGGATCCAACACCTTCACCTGGACCATCACCGGCAACACGGTCGCGGTCACCAAGCCCGCGAACATCACCACGGTCAAGGGCGTTGCGGTGACTTCGCCGACGCCTAAGGCGACGGATTCAAACACAGGGATCACGACCTTCACCTGGACGGCAACCCCGCTACCGCCAGGCATCATCATCGATGCCGCAACAGGTGTCATGAGCGGTACCCCGACCACCGTGAAGACCGCCACCACGATCACCCTCAAAGCCACTGACTCAACCGGCGCGAGTGGATCCAACACCTTCACCTGGACCATCAGCAACACGACCGTCGCTGTGGCAAAGCCGGCAAACATCACCACGGTCAAGGGCGTTGCGGTCACCTCGCCGACGCCCACAGCGACGGATTCAAACCCGTTGCTCACGACCTTCACCTGGTCGGCGACCTCCCTGCCCCCGGGGATCACCATCAACGCGACAACCGGTGTCATGAGCGGCACCCCCACCACCGCGAAGACCGCCACCACGATCACCCTCAAAGCCACTGACTCAAACGGCGCGAGTGCAACCAACACATTCACCTGGACCATCAGCAACACGACGGTCACCGTGGCCCTGATCCCAACTCAATCAACTGTCCACGGTGCCGTAGCCGCATCAGTGCAGCCCACCGCGGCTGACAGCAACCCCGCAATAACATCGTTCACCTGGACGGCCAGCGGGCTGCCCACCGGGCTAGTGATCAACTCCGCGAGCGGAGCGATCACCGGAACAGTCAGTGCGACCGCTGTCGTGAAGGCCTACACCGTGATAGTCACCGCCAAAGACTCCAACAACGTCACCGGTACCTCCACCTTCACCTGGACCATCACCTAAACCCCGCTATTTCTCATCAATGTGCCCTCGACTGCGCTAGACGCAGTCGAGGCGCCCCATTGAATGGGAAATAGCGGCCCGGCGGTGGCAATCCAGAGTGGAATCGCGAGGTGGCAGCGACGCACGACGCGGCATAACAGCGCCAAGCAAGGCACACCGGGCAGGCGACAGCAAACAAGAATCAGTCGCGGCGGCACGTGCGCCCGAGCAACCGAACTATGACGCAGGCACCTCGGCGCCCAAGAGTCGCTCACGCATTCGTTGCGGCTTCCAGCCCGGGCCAGGAACGCTGGCTCGCAGCAACTGGGTGTACGGATGCTTGGGATGATCGAGCAAGTCAGCGGTCGGCCCTTGCTCGACGACTACCCCGCGCTGCATCACGAGCGCCTCTTCCGTGAGTTGCCGGACGACGGCGAGATCGTGACTGATGAGCACATAGCTGATACCTCGCTGGTCGCGGATATCGGCAAGCACGTTGAGCACCTGCGCCTGGATCGAGACGTCGAGCGCTGCCACTGACTCATCGAGGATCAGCACGCGTGGATCAGTGGCGAGCGCGCGCGCGATTGCCACCCGCTGTCGCTGCCCACCGGATAAGGCGCGCGGCAATGCGTTCATCTGACGCTCGTCGAGGCCCACCAGCCCAGCCAGCTCGGACACACGCCGACCTCGCTGCTCCGGATCGCCACCGTGATGCACGCGCAGCACCTCGTCGACGAGCGCGGCACCCGACATCCTCGGGTCGAGACTTGAGTATGGATCCTGGAATACGATCTGCACTTCGCGACCGCGCGACTTACGTTCGGCACCGTTACGAGCCGGCTTAGACCGATCACGTCCACACGCGGTAATCGTTCCAGCAGTAGGACGTTCGAGCCCGACGATCATCCGGGCAACCGTGGTCTTGCCGCTACCAGACTCACCTACAATCGCGATGGACTTACCCGGCAGCAGCTCGAAGTTCACATCGTCAACCGCGACTTGCGCGCCGAATACCTTGCGCAGACCCGAGACGACGAGAACGGGTTCGTCAGACATGTGCACCGCCTCGAAGTGTGCCCCGCAACTCGGCCGCGCGACCGCAGCGGACTTGGCCGCCCGCGAGTTCGAGCCACTCCTGCTCATGCGACGTGCAGTCATCGGTGGAGTAGCCACAGCGCGGTGCGAACCGGCAGCCTGAAGGCGCCTCGAATGCCGACAACGGTCGACCCGGAATCGCGAGCAGGCGATCCGCAGTGGAGTTAATGTCCGGACGAGCATCAACCAACGCCGCGCTGTACGGGTGCAACGGATCGCCGTGCAGCACACTTGCGGCGCGCGTCTCGACGACCTGCCCCGCGTACATCACGCATGTGCGATCACAAACAGCGCCCGCGAGTTCGAGATCATGCGTGATGAAGAGCATCGACAGACCTCGGTCGCGACGAAGCTCGTCCATAATTGCCATCACCTCGGCCTGAGTTGTGACGTCAAGCGCTGTGGTGCATTCATCGGCCAACAGCAGACGAGGCTCGCTCAACAGTGCGGTAGCAATCATCACCCGCTGCAGCATTCCCCCCGAAAGTTCATGCGGGTACTGACGAAGTCGCTTGGCCGGATTGTCAATGCCGACCTCTTCAAGTGCATCGGCTGCTCGACGAGACGCCTCCTCCTTCGAGACGTCCGACAGGATGCGCAGCGACTCGCCCATAAAGTCATCGATGCGACGCACCGGATTGATATGCGCACGCGGGTCTTGGAAGACGACAGCCACTTGAGCGCGATGCGCGCGAAGATCGGCACCCGAAAGGGCTAGAACATCAACGCCATCGAACGTGATTGAGCCCGAGACGGTGGCGCCGTCGGGCAGCAGCCGAGCGATTGCCTTGGCGGTCATGGACTTTCCGGATCCAGACTCACCGACTAGCCCCATTGCCTCACCGGCCGCGATTTCAAGATTCACAGTGGTGAGGACCTCGCGCAGATCGGCGCCGATCTTCAACTGCACGGTGAGATCACGTACTTGCAGGAGCGAGGTCATGAGCGTCCCTGCTTACTGCGCTCGCTCAATCGCTCGCCCAAGAAACTCACGGCCGACACCACGATCACGATGCACAACACAGCAGAGAACGACTCGAGCGGATACCCCTGCAGCAACCCAATCTTGCCTTCGGAGATCATCACGCCCCAGTCGGCTGTAGGCGACTGCACACCGAGCCCGAGGAAGGAGATGGCCGCGAGATCGACCATGGCGTATCCGAACAAGATGGTCCCTTGTGCGACGATCAGGCTCGAGATGTTCGGCACCAAATGTCGCGCACAGAGGCGCCACACACCAAACCCCTGGACCTCCATCGCGGCGATGTAAGCCTGCGCCCGTTCCTTGATCGCGGCGCCGCGAAGCACTCGAGCGATATAGGGCGAGTACGCGATCGCCAAGGCCAACCCGGCGCTGAGCAAACTCGGCCCAAAGACTGCAGCGGCAACGATGGCCAACAAAATTCCGGGGAAGGCGAACACGACATCAAGCACTCCCGAAATGCTGGTGTCGGTCTTGCCACCAAACCAAGCGGTGATGACCGCGAGCGAGGTGCCGATGAAGATCGACAAAAGCGCAACGAACATGGCACCGAGCACACACGTTCGAGCACCGACCATAAGGCGGCTCAGGAGGTCACGCCCTTGGCCGTCAAAACCCAACGGGTGACCAGCAATCGGGCCGACATTGGCGTAGGAGAAATTGATCAGGTTGGGGTCGTAGGGACGAATGAATGGCCCGACGATCGCGAGAACGAGCGCAAAAGCGATCACTCCGGCACTGATGTACCCGATCACTCCGACACCGCGGAGTCCGCGGCGACGAGTTGGCGTGGTCACGAGATCGGTGACCGGAGTAAGAACCTCGGCTGTCATTGCGCTCGGCTCCCAAGTTGAACGCGCGGATCGAGGACCGCATAAAGGATGTCGATGACTACGTTGGTGATGACGAAGGCCGCAACTAACACCAGGCTGATGCCCTGCACTACCGCGAAGTCCTTGTTCATTGCGGCCTGCACGAGATAGGCGCCAAGGCCGTTCAATCCGAATGCGGTCTCGACGATCGCGGCCAGAGCGATCAGGCTTGCGATGGTCAAACCTGCCACTGTCGTGATGGGGATCGCTGCGTTACGAAGGACATGTCGCCGAATCAGCCCTGGATACGGGAGGCCTCGACTCAGCGCGGTCTGAACGTGCTCCTTGCCCATCTCTTCCATCACCGCACTGCGGGTGACCCGAGTTACCAGTGCAACCGATGTCGACGCGAGTGCGATCGCGGGAAGGATCAGGTGCTTGACCGAATCAGAAAAGCCAGTACCAGTGCCGAGAACTGGCAGCCAGCCAAGCTTGACTCCTACGACGAACTGCAGAACCACAGCCGCCGCGAACGAGGGCAGTGCTGCCGAGATGGTGGAACTCAGCAGCACTGCATTGTCAACTCCACCTCGGCGCAGCCCACCGATGATGCCCAGCCCGATTCCCACGAACAAAATGATCAACGAGGTCAATAGGACGAGGCTGGCGGTGACACCGACTCGCTCGCCGATGAGAGTCGCGACAGGCTCATGCAAGGGGATGGATTCACCAAGGTCACCAGAGACGGCGGCCTTGAGCCAGAGCCAATAACGAACCAGGAATGGTTCGTTGAGGTGGTACCTAGTTTCGAGCGCGAGCAGGACTTCAGGGGGAGGCGTGCGTCCACCGGTAAGGGTCGCGATGGGGCTTCCAGGAGCGAGGTACAACGCTCCATAGATCACGAAACTGGCCGCCACTAGCGTGGCCACAAGCATCGCTAACCGCCGCAGTACGAACTGCAGCACGCCGCCTCCTCCTCCTCAAGTCCTACTTATGCCTGCAACTCAGGCGCCGCCGAGATACACGGCCCACGGACCGAACATGTACGAGAACGTGGCCGAAGGTCCGGTCACTGCCTTGTTCATGATCAGTACGGAGTTGGGTGCTGCCTCAGGGACCCACACCATCTGGTCGGTGATGATGGCCTGCGCCGCTGCCGTGAACTCAGCACGCTTAACTGGGTCAGCCTCTGATCGAGCTGACTCAAGTGCCTTCGTCACGTCAGGGTTGCTCCAACCGCTGTAGTTCTGCGATCCACCTTCCAGGGCGATCGTCTTGTACAGCGCCGACGGATCGGCGTAGTCGCCATAGTTAGTGGTCGGGAAGCAGTCGACCGAGCCCCACGCCTTCGGGTCAATGAAGAAGTTGATGAAGTTCGATGGGCTGACAGAGTTCAAGGTGACCTTGAGCCCGATGGACTCCGCAGCTGCCTTAAACGCCAACGCCTCGGTGTTCAGCGCGGGGATGCCAGATGAGGTGCCCACGATGATGGTCTGGCCAGCAGCACCAGCCTGCTGAATGAGATCCATCGCCTTGGTCATGTCCTGGTCTAGCGCCGGCAGTGCATCGTACGCGGCACCGAACACATCAGGCGAGTAACCCCATGTGCCAGAAGCCATCAGAGCATGCGGCATTGTGGCGGCACCCTTGAATACAGTGGCAATAACGCCCTTGCGGTCAAGTGCATACGACACGGCCTGACGTACGAGCGGGTTGGCCAGCGGGCCCTTGGTGGCGCTGATGACCATGGCTGACGTCGCAAAAGGAGCACCCTGATACACATGGACGTTCGGGTCAGACTGCAGCTGGCCAAGAGTGGAGAGCGGGTTGTACCAACCGCCCGAGATCTCACCGGTCTTGACGCCAGCAGTAAAGGTGGCGTCATCAGGCACACCGATGATCGTCAACTTGTTGAACTTCGGCTTAGGCAGGCTCGAGTCCCAGTAGTCAGCGTTGGGTACGACGGTCACTCCCTGGCCGGTCTTCCACGAGTCGAGCTTGAACGGACCGGAGCACATGATGCCGCCAGTGACCGTGCCGAAGTCCTTACCCTTGGCAACGGCGTATGCCTTCTCGTAGACCATGCCCGCAGTGGATGAGAGTTCGCCTGGCAGCCAGAAGTCGGGCTGCTTCAAGGTGATCTCTACGGTGTCAGCGGCCGACGCCTTGATCGACTCAACACGCGAGAACATCGCGCTGTAGAAGCCGCCCCCATTGGGGTCGGCTGCGCGCTGAAGGCTGTAGATCACATCATCGGTGGTTACCGGGTTGCCGTCCCAGAACTTCGCGCCTGCACCGATCTTGAAATCGAGTGTGGTCGGAGTTGGGTTGGTCATGGTGGTCAGGCCTGGGCCGATCACCATGTCGGGGCCCGTGCGCAACATCGCGTCGCAAAGCAGTGACACCGTGGTGTTCTCCGGGTAGTCAAAAGCCTGGATCGGGTCGAGGGTCTGCGTCTCGCGGTAGACCGCCCACGTGAGGGCGTCGGCCTGGGTGGTGGGGGCCGGCGTCAACGTCGTGAAGTTGGACGTTGGGGCTGAGGGTCCTGAAGGTGACGGCGCCGGTGCGCTGCTGCACGCAGCCGTCAACGCGAGCACGGCGCTAAGACCAATGACGCCGAAAAGCCTCCGGCGAGGGGATGCCA
>CAIXFH010000180.1 GCA_903918645.1 uncultured Actinomycetes bacterium
GTCGATGTAATCAGTCTGCATTCGGGCCAAGGACGCATCACACGCGCGGCGAATGTTGAGTGCCGACAGTTTTCCTTCGTTGGGCCAGCTACCCATTTCGCCGTACAGCTTGGTCGCGATTACCGTTCGTTCGCGGCGCCCGTTACCGAGAGCGAACCAGTCGCCGATGATCTTCTCGGTGAGCCCGCGGTTGTCCCCCCAGCCGTAGACGTTGGCCGTGTCAAAGAAGTTGATGCCCTGCTCGTGGGCGTGATCCATGATCGCGTGCGAGTCAGATTGTTCAGTGACAACACCAAAGTTCATGGTGCCCAGGCAAAGGCGACTCACTGAAAGTCCTGAACGTCCTAGGTGCGTGTATTCCATGACAGACCTCCATCAGCACGCTGCCTCACTGGCGCGATGAGATGAACCTAACCGATTCTCAGGGCAACGGATGATTGCGACTTTGACGAAGCCGCTGGGCCGTTGCTGCTGAATTCTGCCGGGCCCAATCAGGGCGAATGTTGCTGAATGCGTACAAAAGGTAGTGTCGTAACTGATCTTGAACGCAGCGGGCGCTCTCGTGGTGAACAGGCAGCAACGAAATGGAGTTCGCGATGGCTGAACGTGCTGCACATTTGGTAGGAAGTTTGCCCGGAGAATCAGCGCTCGACGCGATGACTCGGGTGATCGAGCGGCTCGGTCCGATGCTGCGCTCGCTGCCCGATGGCGAAACGGGAGATCGTCGCAACTGGATCATCAACAGCATTGAGTCGCTGCGGTCGCACCCTGACTTAGAACTTGTCCGCGAAGGTGATTGGTCTGACTACGACAAGGTCCCGCGCTTCCGCATACGTCGCGGACACCAGCTGTCTGGTGCAACTCTCGATCTTGGGCACGTCGGCGCAGCGGCTGCGAGCCTTTCGGTGTTTGAGGAAGCGAAGTCACTCGGGCTCAGCGACGACGTCGTTTTCCAGGTAGGTGTTCCTGGTGATTTCGATATGGCCATGTTTTCCCTTGGCCCAGTGGGCGCTCTTCGGCATAAGCGGCCCTTCACCGAAGCCACGGTCGCCGATGTGCGTCGAGTGAACCTCCTCGCCGAGGGGAAGGCAGTTTTTCAGATCGAGATCCCGGCTGAACTTGTACTGCTCGCTCGCATGCCGAGTTTCTTGCGACCGTTCATCGCCCGCATGTTGGCCAAGCAGGTTGCTGCGATTGCCGCTGCCACTGATCCGGGCACTCGATTTGGTATTCACCTTTGCCTGGGCGACATGAACCATCGTGCTCTTGGGCGGATTACCGACTCTCGTCCGTTGGTGTTGCTCACGAATGCCCTGGTCAAAGCTTGGCCCGCGGATCGTCCGCTGGAATTCGTCCACGCTCCCTTCGCAGCAGCCGACGACCCGCCCCCGGCGGACGAGCGGTTTTACGCGCCGCTCTCTGGCATGGTGCTGCCAACCAGCACACGCTTCATCGCTGGTATCGCTCATGAGGGTCAATCGCTTGAAGATCAATTGCGAATTCGAGGCTGGATCGATCGCGCGGTCGGACGCAGCGTTGATATCTCGACCTCATGCGGACTTGGCCGTCGAGACGAAGATGCAGCGATGGCGGCACTCGATCGAATCAAGGAACTCTGTCAGAACTAGTTCTATTCGCTATGAGACGTAGGCGAGTCGACCTGCGGTGCTGCCAGCCCCAAGCCGTTGAAGCCCGTCAGCGACGTCCGCTAGGGCGAGCCGCTCGGTGACAAGGGGACGCACAACTCCGATGTCGGTGAGCCGTGTCAGTTCGTCGTGACAGGCTCGGATAGATGCTGGGTCCTTTTCTAGGTAGAGGCCCCAGTGCAGTCCGACGATTGAGTAGTTCTTGATGAGGGCGTGGTTTAGCGGTGCGGATTGGATCTGCCCGCCGGCAAATCCAATGAGCAAGATTCGTCCCTCGAAGGCGATGCACTTGGTTGATCGCTGGTATGTGTCACCGCCAACTGGATCGAAGATCACGTCAGCGCCACGTCCGTTGGTGGCGGTCTTGACGATGTCGACGAAATCTTCTGACGAGCGATCGATCACAATGTCGGCTCCGAGTTCCCTTGCAACAAGAGCCTTTTGGGCGTTGCCTACAACTCCGATGACTCGCGCGCCAGCCGCCTTCCCGAGTTGGACCGCGGCGCTGCCGACTCCACCGGCTGCGGCGTGAACCAGCAAGGTCTCTCCCGCCTGCAGGTGTGCCCGACGGTGTAACGCGAACCAGCCGGTTTGGTAGCCAATGAACAACGCTGCGGCCTCTGCGTCGTTCAGCGCTGGCGGCGCCGGAAACGTGCTCGCTGCATCAGTCAGTGCATATTCGGCGTACCCGCCAGCGGGCAGAGCGCACAGACCGATGACCCGGTCGCCCACGGCGAGTCCTTCGACCTGGGCTCCGTGCGCGATCACTTCGCCGCAAACCTCGAAGCCCGGAGTGAACGGAAGATCTGGCTTCATCTGGTACTCGCCACGGCAGATCAACACATCAGGGAAGTTGGCCGCAGCGGCCAACACCCGCACCAGCACCTGTGTTGCACCAGGTGTTGGGATGGCTACCTCATCAAGGCTCATGACATCTCGCGGCTCGCCGAGCACGCCAACTCGCCAGGCTTTCATTCGCTCACTCCGCTCGATCGGTCCCTCCGCCGAGGCTATCCCTCAAGCACAAGAGTGCGGCGATCGACATACTCTCGCATCTCGGCGTCGACGGCGTCGTCGATCCCTGGATCTACATATGAATCAAGGAGTTTCTTCCACTCCTTTGTCGCGATTTCATCGGCTGTTGGCGAGCCCTGCTTCACCCAGTTGGGATATGCCAGCGCGCGGAACAGCGGGCTCATGAAGACGTCGGTACGGAATCGCGCAAGCGTGTGATCGTGTGCCAGGAACAAGCCGCCGGGGCCAACCTCGGCGATCGTGTCAAATGCCATGGAGTCGTCATCGAGGTTCAGGCCCTCGCGTAGACGTTCGAACATCCTGATGATCTCTAGATCGATCGCGAACTTTTCATACGACGCAACCAATCCACCTTCGAGCCAGCCAGCAGAGTGCACGACCAGGTCGCATCCAGAAAGGTAAGTGGCCCACAGCGACATCGTCGTCTCGATCGCAGCTTGCGCATCGAGTGCTATTCCAGAGCACAAGCCGCCGCCACCACGTAGTGGTAGGCCATATCGACGGGCCAGCTGTGATCCCGCGAGTGTTGTCAGAACCGACTCGGGCATTCCCAGCGACGGACCACCTGAGCGCATGTCGACGCCGTTGAAGAAGCAGCCCAGGATGCACGGGGTGCCGGGACGGATCAACTGCGCCATCGCCACGCCCGCAAGGGTTTCCGCGACTAGCAACGACAGCCCGGCCGACAGAGTCACGGGCGCGGATGCGCCTGCCAGCAGGAACGGAGTGATAGCGACGGGCTGATTGAACTCGGCGCAAGCAACAAGCGTGTCGACCATGAGCCCGTCCCACACCAGCGGACTGTTGGGATTGACGATGCCTAATGTCATGGGCTTGGCGATCAACGCATCACGTCCGCCAGCCGCGATGGAAGCTAGGGCGAATCCGTCTCGCGCCTTGTCACCGGCAGTCCCGTAGATCATGAAGGGCCGGTCACTCCAGCGCAGGATCGAGTAGTCCATCTCGAGGTGTCGGCTCTGGTAGCCAAGGTCCTGCGCTTCGGCAGTTCCACTCTGCAACATCTGGAGCGAGTTCGACGCGTGGGCCATCTTGACCAGTTCGATGTGATCGGCGAGCGAACCGTCGCGACGGCCTCGTTCGCGATCGTGTGCGAACGGTGGTCCGCCAACGGGTGAATGGACCACGCTGCCGCCACCGAGTGTGAACGCGTTATCTGGGTTTCGTCCCGCCATTGGAATGGTGGACGGCGCCAACGCGAGTTGATCCATCACGAAGTCGGGGTCCCATCGCACTCGCGTGCCATCGATCCGCTGGCCTGCTTCACCAAGGCGACGCAGCATGTCGTCGTCGTGCACCTCGGTGCCGATCTCGCTCAGAATCCTCATAGCCTGAGCGTGGATTCGGTCCAGGCCAGCTTCGTCTAGCGGCGCGAGCGGTAAGACCGACCGTGCGCTTAGTGCGTCCACGTGACCTCCGGGGTCATGTCATGGCAGGATGCCGGTGGATCCGCCGTTACTGATCGACGAGTCAGGATCTCTAGGACCGTATCAGTGAGTTGACTTGAGTGGAATGGGTGCACCTATGAAGTCGTCATATCGAGTCGTGGTCATTGGTGGCGGAATCGTTGGATGCAGCGTTCTGTATCACTTGGCTTTGCGAGGCTGGACCGACATCGCCCTGATCGAACGTGCCGAGCTCACCGCTGGTTCAAGTTGGCATGCAGCGGGTGGTTTTCATGCGATCAACACTGACACTCATATTGCGGCGTTGCAGAAGTACACGATCAGCATGTACCCGAAAGTTGAGGCAGAGAGCGGCATCAACGTCGGCTTGAAGATGAGTGGTGGCATCGAGCTGGCCATGACTCCCGAGCGCATGCAGTGGCTGCGTGCCGAACTCGAGTGGCACGAGATGATGGGCACGGTTGGCGCCCGCCTCATGGACGTTGATGAAATCGTCGACATGGTTCCCATCGTCAGCCCTGAGGGGCTGACTGGCGGGCTCTACGATCCCCACGAAGGCAACCTCGACCCGAACGGTGCCACGCTGGCCTATGCCGGTGCAGCGAAGGCCCGTGGCGCAGATGTGATCCTGCGAAACCGGGTTCTATCGATGACTCAGGCTGCAAATGGCAACTGGTTGCTGGAAACAGAGCAGGGCATGGTCGAGACCGAGCATGTCGTGAATGCAGGCGGGCTTTGGGCGCGCAAGGTCGGTCAGATGATCGGCATCGACCACCCAGCGATCCCGATGCAGCATCACTACCTGGTCACCGAGTCGGTTCCCGAGATTGCGGCCATGACCTCGGTGATGCCTGCCGTCACCGACCTTGAGGGCTTCACCTATTTGCAGCGCGAGCAGGACGGCGTGGTACTCGGCGTATACGAGCGCAACCCAAAGCATTGGATGCCGCAAGGCGCTGATTGGGATTTTGGGATGACCCTCATCCCCGAAGACATCGAGCGCATCAGCCCTGAACTCGCGATCGGGTTCGCGAGGTTCCCCGCCCTCGAGCGCGTAGGAATCAAGCGTTGGGTGAGCGGCGCATTCACATGTACTCCAGATGGAAACCCGCTGGTCGGGCCTGTGCGCGGACGACGCAACTACTGGGCTGCGTGTGGGGTCATGGCCGGGTACTCGCAGTGTGCGGCGGTTGGTCTAGCAGTGTCGAACTGGATTGTTGACGGTGACCCTGGCGATGACATCTACGCGATGGACGTAGCTCGCTTTGGCGAGTACGCCTCCAACAACGACTACCTCAAGGCAACTACGAGTCAGTTCTACGCACGACGCTTCGTAGTGCCTTATCCCAATGAGCACCTGCCAGCCGGACGACCGCTCAAGGCCACACCGGCATACGACCTCATGCTCGCTGAAGGCGCCGAGTTCAACGCCACCTGGGGCTTGGAAGTGCCGCAGTACTTCGCTCCGAATCAGCCTGACTTCAAGGAAATTCACTCCTTGAAGCGGTCGAATGCGTTCTCGCTCGTGGCCGATGAGGTGGCCACAGTGCGTACCGCGGTTGGTGCGTACGAGACCGGTGTTTACTCGCGCTACGAAGTCACCGGCAAGGGTGCTTACGAGTGGCTCAACCGACTTGTTGCATCGCGCATCCCGGAGGTCGGGCGCGTGCGCCTAGCTCCGATGCTTCACCCCAAGGGCACTCTCATGGGTGACCTTTCGGTCTCGCGTCTTGATGATGATCGCTTTTGGCTTGTGGGTTCCTATTACTTGCAGGACTGGCACCAACGCTGGTTCGCCGACTGTAACCCGCCCAGCGACGTTCGCATTGAGAATCTCACTGAGCAGTGGCTCGGCTTCGCGATGTCGGGACCGTCGTCGCGTGAGCTGCTCAGCCGCCTCACCGATTCGGATGTCTCGAACGCTGCGATGCCCTTCATGGCTTGTCGCACAATGGATGTGGGCGCCTCGCGTGCCGTCGTTGGTCGGCTCTCGCTTGCTGGCGAACTCGGTTTCGAGTTGACGGTGCCAGCGAGCCATCAGCGCACTTTGTGGCTTCGGATGAAGGAGGCCGGCGCCGATCTTGGGCTCCGTCCGATCGGTGACCGCGCGATCGACAGTTTGCGCATTGAGAAGGCGTATGGGATCTGGTCGGCTGAATTCAGGCAGGGCTACACCCCGGGGATGTCTGGGCTTGACCGGTTTGTGGCCTTCGACAAGGGCGATTTCATTGGTCGCGAGGCTGCGCTACTAGAGAAGGAAACCGGACCAAAGCAGAAGTTGGTACTGCTCGAGATAGATGCCAACAATGCAGATGCAATGGGCGATGAGCCAGTATGGCTCGGTGATCGTCTCGCTGGTCTGATCACGTCAGGTTCATATGGGCATTCGGTCGGCAAGAGTTTGGCGCTGGCGTACATCGACGTCGACATCATCGCCGATAGTCCCACTCTCGCGGTCGCTGTCATTGGTGAGCGCCGTCCGGCGGTGATCCTGCCCGAGGTCCCCTACGACCCGCAGGGGACGCGACTGCGCGGCTAGCCCCGTACGGAAAGGCGCGACGCCGGCTTGGCACCCCTTGGGGTACAAAGCCGGCGTCGCTTTTCTACGGAGCGCCGTGTCAGGTCAGCGCTTGCCGTACTCGCGGTAGTACTGGCGCCACACCAGTCGCTGTATCGGGATCCACCGTGGGATCGAGCGCAGGCCCGGAATGAACGGTAGGAAGACGAACAGCAAGATCACGACGAACATGATCGCGAAAATGATCGCGTCAGCGTTATCGGTGAGCACTGTCGCAACCGTGTTGTTCGGATCCTCGTTATTGAACATCGGCAGCTGGTACCAGAACGAGTAGGTCGCGAGCCATTGCTGACCTGGCCAACTTCCGGTCTCGTTCACCATGCCCCACGTGTTCCCCTGTAGGTTTCCTGCAGTTGCGAGATCGTCCATGTAACTGCCGTCACCCATGAGCATGGTCTGCTTTGTGTTGTCGGTGTTGAAGAAGTGGCCACCGGCAGATGCGAGTGCTCCGTCGTATGCCCCCGAACTCGCCATCGCCACAACTGCTGCCGCGAGGGTCGGAACGGGGCCGTAGTCGCCGGCAGGAACCTTGGTCGCATCGCCGTTCGCACCGGCTGGATCGTTGAGAGCATCCTCGTAGGCCGTGGCCCACGCGGTTCGCTGATCCGCGGACGCGCTTGTCCATTGGCTGACGGCGGCGGTGACTGCATCAGGCTGCTGCTGTGACTGCAGCGGTGCGATGACGAAGTCCTGTGCCGCATCGATCGGGTGAGTGACTCCGAACCACTTCTGCAGCGCCAGTGGACCAATGCTCAGGCCATCGCTATTGACGTTGTACGGAGGCCCATAGCCCGCTGTCTCACTTGAGCCAGACATCTCCGCGACCATGGTTGCGTACATGTTGTCGGGTGCGCTTTGCGACCAGCCCTTAAACGTCAAGGCCGGCTCGTCAGGCGAACTGAATAGTGCGGAGAGCCCGAATGTAAGTACCGCGACGATTGCTAGCGCGATGGCACCCTCTTTGAGAATGTCGTAGCGACGGGTCGGACCGGTCCACGGCCTTGAGTCGAGATCGTCGCGAACGGCGTGACGTGTGCTCATGACTTCGCCTCCTTGGCGGCAACCTCAAGCATTGGGTCTATTGCTTCAAGCGGCGGGACAACCCCGCGGAACCGTACGAGAAGCACGTGGATAACAACAACGACGCCGACAGCTAGTGGCAGCAGACACACGTGGAGCAGCACCATCTGACCGAAGTCGGTGACATTGATCAGCGCGCCCAATCCCACTGAGTTCAGAACGTCTTTGGACTCGAATGCAATCCATTGTGAGTTGAAGTTCGATTGGATCAGGTAACCGGTGAAACCCGTGACGATCGAGGCGATCATTGCGATCGCTCCGGTGATCCACGTGGTCGCTCGGCGCCCGCGCCAGGCCGACATCCAGAACTTGCCCCAAAGGTGAATCACCATGAAGACGAAGAACAACTGGACTGACCAAAAATGCAAACTGTTGACGTAATGTCCGATCGAAGACGTGTGCCACCAGGCGACTCCGCCCATGGTGAGTACTAGGCCCGAAGCCACGACCACGATCAGCGAGACAATCGTCAGCATGCCAAAGACGTAGATCCACGACGAGACATAAGCCGGCTGCCGTTCGGGCAGCATCTTGTCCGGCGGCAACGTCCGCATCCAGACGGCGCGAAACTTTCCCGTCCAAGTTGTGGGTACTTCGTCGGCCTTCTGGCCCTCTGCTGTTCCCCCAGATTCGCTGGGTTGGAGCACTCGTACCGGCCTATCAAGATCTGAGCGCGTCATGACTATTCACTCTCCTTGGGAAAGGGAATGAGCAATGCGCCAACGAACAGCGCGAGCATGATGCCGACGACGATCAGGTTGGGAATGGAAGACGAAAGCCATCCCCACGTGAGGTATTGCGCTGGTTGGTCTAGAGCGGCCATCCCGTTCATCTGGTGCCCCCTTTTTCCGCAAAAGCGCTGATATCGAAAGGACCTGTCCTGACAGGTGTGACTTCGTACCATTTTTCGACGATCAGCTTTACGTGACCCACGGTACGCGCGATATAGCCGAATAATCTCTTTAAGCGCAAAGGTTTTGGAGATTCACATCACGTAGCGCAGGCTGTCCTAATAAGAGGTAGTCAAGGCTGTCCTAAGAAGATTCGTGGTTGACGATGGTGTTCTTGGACCCCCTCTGCCGGCGAAGCTAGGCCCTTCCCTCGGCTACCAGTAGGCTTCTTGTCATGCCGAGCGCAGTGCTTGTGGACCTCGATCGCACACTGATCGATCTGCAGTCGTTCACGGACTATGACGCCGCGTGGGCTGACGTCGAGGCGCTCGTGCCGCAGGCTGCTCTGCGAGCAGTCCCAGAAACTGGATGGTCGTCAGCGACGCGAGCATGCATGGGGCTGCTCACCTCTCTCGGTGAAGGCGAACTCTGGACCACCGTAAATTCCGTGGTGTCTTTCTTTGAGCGAGCGGCGATTGCCTATTCGACTCCAATGCCTGGTGCAGGGGAATTCGTGCGTGCGCTTGCCGATCGACCTTGTGCTGTGGTGACGCTGTTGCCCGAGGACGTGGCGCGCGAAGTGCTTGCGCGACATGGCATTGTGATACCAGTCGTCATCGGACGCGATCCGCGAATTCGACCGAAACCTTCAGGTGAAGGGCTCCTCCGGGCACTTGAGTTGCTGGGGTCATCTCCTGAAGGCGCAGTGATGGTCGGCGACAGCACGTGGGACGCGGCAGCAGCCGCGGATGCCGGTGTTGGCTTCATCGGCGTGCATAGTCCACCGGGAGAGTTCACGGCTCTGTTCCCAGACGTTCCCTCGCTTGAGTCGCTGGCTGATGTCCTTGCGTCGCTGTCGTAGCGCTGCCGTTCAGGTTCCAGTTCATTGCGCGGCTACCTCGGTACTGCCACATCGATGACAAGGCGCGGCGGATTTGTCAGAGTGAGAACTCGAAACGGTTGCTTGCCGCGGGTCCCCAAGACCCAAGAAACAACCGCCTCGAAATCGCCCACAAGGGCAGCTTCGGTGACCGTCCCGGTGTGCGCGGTTATGCGGTCCGGCCCGGTGTAGACGAGTGCTGGCGGAGTTGCCATGGTGTCAAATCCTGAAGCGGGAGTAAGCCGAATGAGCAGTGCTGCACTACCGGACAGCTCGATCGGCTGACCACTTGGATCCTTGGTGATCGTCCCCTTGGCGTAGCTCACTTCGTATGCGGGCAGAGTCGACCTGTTGCCGGTGTAGCGGAACTCAATGACGAATCTGTCGTACCCATCGTGGGCCGCGAGTCGAACCGTGCGTATGAGCGCGTTGTCGCAGAGCTGGTCACCGCAGGGCGGGCCGTCAGACGATTCGACTCGTACAGGTGTTAGGGCGGCTCCAGCCAAGGTTGGGCGCGCCGATGGTGAATTCGTCGGTGCGGGAGTGGATTCGGAAGGGCTGGGGCTGGAAGGGCTGGGGGTGGGGCTGGGCGCGGGGCTGGTGGGCGCGGGGCTGCTCGATGATGGCGGCGACGGCGATGTCCCGCAGGCGGCTAGTACCAGGATCGCCGTGAATGCCATCGCTGCCGTTGTTTGTCGCGTCCGAGTCGTCCCGATTGCCCCCATGGCAGTGACGCTACTCGCGTCCTGCCTCCGAAGCAGGATCTCGGCGATATCCGAGTCGCGAGCCAGTGCGCGACTCGGCAATCCCTATGGAGCAGTGAGGCTTTCGGGGTCGGTGACATCGGCAACTGTCACGGCAAGCGCCTCGAATAGCGGCATCGGTGGTAGCGCGATAGCAACGTCGTGCTCGCCGCTACCAAGAGTGATCTCGGGGCGACTCACGAGGAGTACGTCTGCGATGACGGGCCATGTTCTGGTCGTCCCGATGGGGGTGATGGTGCCGCGTCGAAATCCGGTTGCGTCGAATGCCTCGTCAGCCGGTGGCATGGACATCCGTGAAATACCAAGCAGCGCGCGAAGTTTCGGCCACGACAGCGACCGGCCACCTGGCACAAGGATGAGCAGATAGTCGTCGTCGCCGCGTCGGACTACGAGGGTCTTCACGACATCAACAATGTCGACCCCACGCGCCGCCGCCGCTTCAGCCAGCGAATTCACCGGGACGTCATGAACCAACACCCGATACGGCACCCCCAACCCTTCAAGTGCCGTCACCACACTCCCAGCCGGCCCCTTCATCCCGCCCCCATTTGTCATGAATGTGCCCCAGGCTGCGCTAGACGCAGTTCAAACGCCCCATTGATTGTGGTCGGTGGGGTTAGTTGGCTACCGACTAGCCCCACCAGAATGCCGCAGCGATTCCGCAATACAGCGCGATCAGGACGCAGCCCTCAAACCATGTCGATTCTCCGTCGTTGACCACGAGCACGGCAACTATCGCCGACATGATGAGTGCTGCTATCAGCATCGGTGACAGTACGAGGGTGAACGCGGCGGCGCCGAGCAGCGGTGCCATTAGCACGACGATTGGCGCGATGGTCAGCGCGACTTGGACGGGCGATTGCAAAACGACCTGAATCGCGTAGTCAGGCTGGTTGCGCCTCATCAACTGAATTCCGACCACGTTCTCGACCGCATTACCTGCGATCGCCACAACCACTAGTCCGGCGAAAGTCTGTGAGATTCCTAGGGTTTGGATTGCGGGCTCTAGCGCGTCAACGAACCACTCTGAGACGAACGCAGCACCGATCCCGGCGAACGCGAGCATTCCGATTGCGATCTGCAACGGCCATTCACCGTGCTTGTCCGCGGCTCGCACGGCATTGCTTGCTTCG
This sequence comes from uncultured Actinomycetes bacterium, assembly GCA_903918645.1. Taxonomy (GTDB): domain Bacteria; phylum Actinomycetota; class Actinomycetes; order S36-B12; family CAIYMF01; genus Longivirga. The sequence continues at coordinate 11,431 of CAIXFH010000180.1, forward strand.
CTGTCACGCGCGATCGGGGACGTATGTTCCGACTTCTCTCGTCGGCTTAAAGTCGCTGGCAACGAGAGCGCGAAAAGTACGAGCATGACGATCGATACGAATACCGAGAGCGGTCGCTCGTAACCCTCGGCTGGCGTATGCAAAGCGGCTGTGAACGAAGGGATCGCGAGAATGAACACCGCGAGAACCAACATAAGTCCGAGATTTCGACTGTGTTCTGCGGAGAAGCGCTGACGACCATGTTTGAGTCCACCGACAACGAAGGCAAGTCCGAGGATCAGCAGCACGTTAGCCAAGATTGAGCCGACGATGGTGGACTTCACGACGTCGTCTAGACCGGCCTTGAGGCTGAACATGATCACGAACAGTTCTGGAAGGTTGCCAAGAGCGCTTTGCAAGATTCCGGTGGCCGCGGCGCCGAGCCGTTCGCCCAGCGCTTCAACACTTCTGCCCACCAGCGACGCAAGAACAGCGAGTGCTGCGCCAGCGACAATGAAGCGGACCACTGGTGTTGCGCCGAGCATGTATAGCGCTCCAGCGGCGATGATGCTGAATCCGCTGAGACCGAGCAGAATGCGATCTCGGCTGGTAAACGTTGGGGACTTAATGTCTGTGGTCACGGACCTAGGGTGCCAGCCGGACGCCCTAGGTGTGCGCAGGGGCACGGCGACTCCCCGCGCGTCGTCATCCAGGTGTCTCGACTAGGGATGTGGGCAGTGCATCGATTGCGCCAAGAACTCTCGACAGCGCGGCCGCGAGCCTGGCTCGCAGCGGTGCCGCATCGTCCATCAGGTTTCGTTGGCGTCTTACGTATTCTGCACGTCCACTCGCGCTTTCGACGCAGATGGGTTCGTACCCAAGATCGCGCAAATCGTATGGTGCGGCTCGCATATCGAGTGCGCGACCCTCGCGGGCAAGTTCGAAGCAGTCTGCAACTAGGTCGCTGCCTACTAATGAAACGTACTTCATAGACCACTTGTACAGATCCATGGTCGCGTGCAAGCAGCCTGGTTGATCGAGCTCCGGCTGGCTTTCTCGCGTGGGCATTGTGTCGTTCTTCGCTGCCGCTTCGGCGGTGAAAAATCGAAATGCGTCGTAATGCGTGCATCGAAGTCCGACGTCGTCGACGGTTGTCCGGATCTGGGACGGCTCCAGCCGCAGCGGCCACGAATCATGTCGTACCTGGTCTTGGCCAAGTCCGTACACCATGGCCCATTCATGCAAGCCAAAGCAGTTCGTACGTGGAGTTCTTTCGCTACTGCGTCGAACGAGTCCTTCGACCCAGGCGAGTCCAGTTCGGCGGTGTTCGAAGCGGGCAACGTTCACGGTTCGCGCCCGAGCTCCGTCGAGCTCGATTTCGATGTAAGCGGGATCATTGGCGAGGTAGTCGGCGTTTGCAAGCGCGATACCCAAACCTGGATGCCATCGGCGCAACTGACGAGGCCGGGTCGGGTAGTACTCGAACAGGAAGTCATCGACCGGATGTTTGCTGCCGCGGGCAGCACGTTCGAGTCGTCCGGCCGTCCACTGATCCACCCTGGTCGCGTGGGACAACGCGCGTTTGTGCCATTCGGACTCGGGTAGTAGGCGAGCCACTGATGGGAGGTTGTCCACAGGATTCATTGTTGCCTGTGGACACGATGGGTGCCCTCAGCTGCGTCTAGCGCAGGTGAGGGCACATTCATGACAAAAGAGAGGGTTTAGGTGGGTTTGCCGGCGGTGCCGGCGGGGCCGGCGGTGCCGGCGGTGACGGTGGAGCCGACTGCGGTGAGTGCCTCGGAGATTACGTCGAGCATCTGGTTGATGAGGCTCATGTCGGCGACAAGAGGTGGCGAGAGTTGGATCACCGGCTGGTCCTTGTCGTCGAGACGACAGAGCAAGCCGCGCTTCCAAATCTCATCGGACAGGACGTCTCGCAGCAGCCAGTTGGCCTCGGCGTCGCTGAAGGCTTCCTTGGTTTCCTTGTTCTTGACCAATTCGATTGCCCAGAAGTGGCCGGCGCCACGAACATCGCCGACGAGAGGCAGCGTACGCATCTCGTTCAGACGGTCGCCGATCAATGACTCGTTGGCCAGGACGTTGTCGAACACTCGCTCTCGCTCGAGGATCTCTAGGACCTTGAGGCCGATCGCGGTCGAGAGTGGGTGGCCGCTCCAGGTGGCACCGTGCGAAAACGGCGTGCGCCCTGACGAGAACGGTTCCATGGTGCGCTCGTGCAGAAGGACTCCGCCAAGCGGCGCGTGCCCGGCTGTGACGCCCTTCGCAAAGGTGATCATGTCGGGCACCACGCCAAAGCGTTGTGACGCGAACCAGTGTCCAACTCGACCGAAGCCGGTGATCACCTCATCGGCAACAAGCAAGATGCCGTATCGGTCGCAGATTTCACGCAGGCCCTGCCAGTAGCCGGCAGGCGGCATGAGCGACCCGCCTGAGTTCTGAATGGGTTCGGCGATCAGCATCGCGACAGTCTGGGCGCCTTCAAAGTAGATCGCCTCTTCGATCTCGGCCAGCAACGCCGCACAGTGGGCGGCCTCGTCGTGGCCCAGTGGGTGACGGTACGCGTATGTGGGCGACACGTGATTCGTAGGAACCGCAAGGGGTTCGAACGGTGCCCGTGCGGCGGCGTAGCCGGTGAAGCTCAACGCGCCGAGGGTGGTGCCGTGGTATGCGTAGCGTCGCGCGATTGCCTTACGACGTTGTGGCTCGCCGTTGGCCGCGTGCCACTGGCGTGCGATCTTCCAAGCAGATTCGACTGCCTCGCTGCCGGAGTTGGTGAAGAACACATGCTCCATGCCCTCGGGTGCATGCGATGCGATCTGCTCTGCGAGTTCGATGGCCGACGGGTGCGACAAGGTCCAACTCGGCGTGTAGACGAGTTCGGATAGTTGCTTCTTGGCGACTTCGCCGATCTCGGCTCCGAACGAGTGGCCAAGGTTCGTGCAGAACAGGCCAGAGAGTCCGTCGATGAACTTCCGCCCGTGAGCGTCGTAGACGTGGCAACCCTCACCGCGGACGAAGATGGGCAAGTCGGTCTCGGCGAACCGGGACATGTCGGTGAAGTTCAAGAGCATGTGATCGCGGAGGTTCCGCTGCAGGTGCGCCGGGACACGGCGCACCTCGGCGTCCGATGGAATTGGACGCGGGAGCGACGTGTCGTCGCCCCGAAGTGGAGCCCCGGTGGTGTGCGTGGCCGACATGGGCCATCCCTCGCATCCATCGCCGGAACTGAACGAAAGTTCAGAACATCCTGAACAGACATTCAGGATGTTGCTCACAGTACGCGGAGCCCCTAGGCCGCTGTCAAGGCTCTTCGGTCGGTTCAACGGTCAATTCGTGCCGCCTAACCGGAGCAATATCACGCCCGCGCGGGCCGAGTGAGCTTCGTGGTTGCGCGTGCGCGAGGTGCTTTGATCAACAATTTGGGCGGCACCCCGAGCTCCGCAGCCGCGGCCTCGAGCCAGAGCCTTGTCATCTGATCGTCGGGCACGTCGGGGTCTCGGAGGGCAACCTGAACGGCCAATCCGTCCATCAGCGCAGCAAGCCGCACGACCGCCGCAGCTGGATCAGCGCAGGTGAAACTTCCCTCTTTGAGCCCGGTATCAACGACATCGCGGAGTGTCTGTCGCCAGCGAGCGTCGAGCGCTCGACGCAACGCCCGTGCCTGGCTATCGCGCAGTGCGCGGACCCAGACCTCAATCCACAGCGCCCAGTTGCCCACTGCCGGCCCGCTCTCGCAGCCCAGCTCGCCGAGCAGCCGCAGTCGCTGCACTGCAGTAGCGCGCGGGGGGAGTGCTCGGGAGAAACTGTCATAGAAGTCGTCCTCGACTGAACCCAACGCCTCAGCGAGCGCACCGTCTAGAGTCTTGAAGTGATACACGACCAGCGCAGCGGAAGTGCCCGCGGCAGAGGCGACATCGGCGATACGTGCCCCGGCAAAACCCTTTTCCTTCAACACCTCCACGGCAGCCGCGAGAATCCGGCGTCGACGTTCTTCGGGCGCCTTCGCGGCAAGTGACGAGCGAGCAGACATCGTGCTCCCAGAGGGCCTAAGGTGGACAAAATCCTGATTGGTCGTTCAGGATCGCACCCGGCACCATCTGGTGCAATGAAGCGATTGCCCAATCCTGTCGCATGACGCTCGACGCGTCACGCACTACCGCGAGGACGTCACGTGGAATTCACCGCCAAGGAACTCGATCTCGCCCGCCGCGCTGCGAAGTTCGTTGACAACTGGTGCATTCCATTCGAGGTCGAGGCCGAACGCGCGGGTGGTCCGCTGCCCGCCGAACGCGTTGCGCAGATCAAGGCGGCCGCCCTCGAAGCCGGCTTACAAGGCGGGCTACACCGCAAGGAACGCGGTGGCAATTCGTGGACGTACGTCGAATGGTTGCTCGTCGAGGAGCAGTTGGGGCGCTCGACCAATGCGATCTCGTGGTACATCCCCAATGCCTATAACGTCTGGCGATCTGCAAGTGACGAATTGCAGAAGAAGTGGCTTGAGCCAGCCCTTCGCGGCGAACTCCATGATGCCTACGCAGTTACTGAGGAGTTCGCGGGCAGCGATCCGACGGGTATGCGAACGGTCGCTCGACGGGTCGACGGCGGCTGGGAGATCAGTGGCGAGAAGTGGTTTGTGACCTTTGGCGGTATCGCCGCGGTGATCATCGTTGTGGCTTACGCCCTGGAGCCCGGTGAAGAACTTGATGATCCAGCTACGCCGCGACGCACCACGTTGTTCGCCGTCCCCGCCGATGCCGTGGGGATCAGCACTATTGACGATCCGCCCTTCACTCACAACTACGCCGATGGCCACCCCACGATGCGCTTTGCCAACGTCTTCGTCAGCGACGCTGACGTTATCGGTGGTGTTGGGGAAGGCGATGAGCTTCAGCGCGCCTGGTTTACCGAGGAGCGCATCGGGATTGCCGTGCGCTGCGGCGGGGCGATGATCCGCCTGCTTACCGAAGCCATGGAATGGACCACGGGCCGCGAGCAGGGTGGTGCTCGGCTGATCGACCACCAAGGCGTGTCGTTCCCGATTGCAGATTCCGCCGCCGACGCAGCCGCTGGGCGGCTCCTCACCTTCGAGGTTGGGCGCCTAGCCGACGCAGGTGCCGATCCAAAACTCGTCCATGGGAAGGCGAGCATGGCCAAGCTCTTCATGTCGGAAGCCGCAAACCGTTGTGCTGACAGGGTTTTACAAATATTCGGGGGACGCGGGTACGTGCGTACGACCGCAGCTGAGCGCTTGTGGCGCGAGCTCAGGGTCGATCGGATTTGGGAAGGGTCAAGTGAGATTCAGCGGCTCATCGTCGCTCGGTCGCTGGAGCGACGCGGCGTGGATGCGATGCTGTTCTAAGCGCGCCAGTTGTTCTAAGCGCGCCAGTTGTTGTTGTCTCGCCCGTTGTAGAGAGTGGCGTAAGTCGTTTAGGTCGAGGAGGTGCTGCAGTGAGCGTGGATGGGTCGACCGCTGATCAACCAGAATCTGAGGCCACACCTAGACCGAAGCTCGACCTTGATGTCGATCTGCTGCCCGAGCAAACCAGCGACGATCTCGATTCAAGTTGGGGCGGGGGAGCGAGCGAGGCCGATGATCCTGCCGCCCGGCTCAGGCGCTATCTGGCGGAGACCCCGCCCCATCACGGCGACTGACGCGTTCTGACTAACGCCTTTGCGGCTTCTACCTCGGCCGCTAGCCCCCTGCCCCCAGGCCACTAATGCGCCGGAGCAACTAGGACTGCAGAGAGCCGACCGGCCACTGACGCGCGCATCAGGTCGAGCGCCTGTGCTGGTGTGGTGGCTAGCACAATCACGTTGGATCCGCCGATCCCACTCGAGCCACTGAGCGAGGTGCCGAGCCCGCCAGATGCGCTGGATGAGCTAGGCGGGGTGATCAACACGCGCACTCGGGACGCCACCACCGTTGCCGAGCTGGTGCCGCCCAGCGCGGCCGAGTCGGACGAGGTGGCCGAGATGATGTCGACGAGATCGCCTCGCTGTACGAGTGCGGCGGCAGAATCATCACCCAAATGCACTGGCGTTGCTCGGACATCGGCTCCGAGTGATGACAGGAAGCTGGTTGAGAGGAGAGCACGGGCGGTGATTTGCTCGCCCGCCCGTAGCGGGTAAGTGATGGTGCGGCCGAGGACCTCTTGCGGGTCGGCGATCGCGTCGGTGACAACAACTGCCGCTGGAATTGCGGCCGTGACGATGTCGTTGGCCCCCAGTGCGTTGCCGGGAGTGAGGTCGTGCGCTGCTACCCAGGCTGTGACCGTCGGTGATGGGGGAGGCCGAAGTGCACTGACAGTGGCAAAGACGGCGATGCCGGTGAAAACGGCCGCGAGTACTCGGCGATGGCGCAGGATTTTTCGCTGCCACCTGGGGCGACGGCCGGGCACGGAAAGGGGCACGCGTGCACGCTAGGCCTGCGAAGGACCCGGTTGCCCCGGCCGTCCACAGCCAATCGAGATCAGGCTGCAGAACCCGAGGTGCCGCCAGATCCGGATGCCGATTTCGGCGCGCTAGCTGTCTTGGTCGCGGGCTTTGCTGACCCTGAATCTGATCCGCCCGACGATCCGCCCGACGACCCGCCCGACGACCCGCCCGACGACCCGCCCGAAGACGAGCCACTGTCTGACGAACCACCAGAAGCCGATGAGGTGGAAGACGAGTCGCTCGACGAGGAACTTGAGCCTGCGTCACTTGAGGTGCCGCCCGGTACGGTGGAGGATGTCCCGGAACGAGAGTCGGTGCGGTAGAAGCCCGAGCCCTTGAAGACGATACCCACTGCGTTGTAGAGCTTGCGCAGGGTTCCGCCACAGGACGGGCACTCGGTGAGTGAGTCGTCGGTGAACTTCTGCACGATCTCGAGCGGCTCGCCGCAATCGTTGCACGCGTACTGGTAGGTAGGCACTTGATCTCCGGTGGTACGAGGCCTGCTGGCACTCAGGATGTTCGAGTGCCAATTATGCCAGGCTGCCTCACCCACGCCAATTCCTCGAAGCAGATCCACGGGTCGTGCTCGATGAAATGGCTGGGCGCCAGTCTCAGCGCGCTCGGCGCACCGCCTGTTCTGCGCAGTCTCCACAAGGTCGACCACAGCACAGTGGCTATGCGGGGATTTCGGCGAGCCAGGGTGGATCTGCCCCAACCCGACCGCAGGTGATGCTGGCAACGACGATTGCTTGCTCTACGGCAGTGCGCAATCGGCCGAGGTCATCGAGGTCTGCCCGCGTGCCACCGCCGAGCGTCCAGTACGCCAGGAATGCGCCGCCAAAGGCGTCGCCTGCACCGACCGTGTCGATCACGGTGACGGGCGGAACGGGTAGGGAGATTTCGTCGCTCTGGGTGAGCACTCGGACGGATGCGGAGCCGTCGGTGTAGAGCACCACGCGAGGTCCTTGCGTGAGCAACCGTCTTGCGGTCTCGAGCGCGGGGCTGCCTGAGCCGAGGAACGCTAGATCATCGCCGGACACCTTCACGACGTCGGCACGGCTCAAGATCTTGCTGAGCCGCTCCCGGTACGCGATCTCGTCGGGGATGTTTCCCGGACGACAGTTGGGATCGACAAAAAGGAGTGTGGTGTCTGAGAGTCGTTCGACGAGCACTGCCAGTGTCGACGCGATTGGCTCGAGCACGAGCCCCAACGTTCCGATCGCAAAAATTGCTAACTCGTGGTCAATCCTGACGTCATCGGGCTGTAGCGATGGAGCCGCTGTGCCGGCGGTGTAGAAGGTGTAGGTGGCTGCGCCATCGACATCGACTTCGGCAAGAGCGAGTGTGGTGAGAAGCCCGGCCCGTGTTGATACTGGTGTCGAAACACCCTCACTAGCAAGAATTTCAGCGATGTGACGACCGAACGAATCGTTGGAGATGCCACCGCAGAAACTGACCGGGACACCGAGTCGAGCAACCGTTCGTGCTTGATTGAACGGGCCGCCACCGGCCACCGCAGTGATCGATCCGTCAGGGGTCTTGATCAGGTCGATCAACACCTCACCAACTACCAGAATGCTCATGCTCTGTCCGCGTTGGTGGTGGGCCAAGGTCCGGCGATCTCGCCAGAGCCTCCGGGCACCAGTCGTGCATCGAAAATTCGGCGCTCGGTGGGGCCGTCGTCGCCGTCGAGCCGACGGAACAGGAGTTCGGCTGCTGCTGCGCCCATACCTACGACATCCTGGAGAACGAGAGTGATTCCGGGGTCGAGCAGATCGACCAGTGGTACGTCGTCGAACCCGACGAGAGCGACTTGGTGATGACGGGATGCGGCTCGTAGGGCACGGATCGCGCCGATCGTGATCAGGTTCTGGCTGGCGAAGATTGCAGTGGGCGGATCGGGCAACTGCAGGAGTTCACGGACGGCTTCCTGAGCAGCTTCACTGGACCGGATTCCTTGGCGTATCAAGTCCGGATCTTTCGCGATGTCAGCCCGATCGAGCGCTTCAACGTAGCCTGCAAGGCGCTCTGCTGCAGTAGAAATCGAGGCGAGGTCACCGACACAGGCGATGCGACGATGTCCGTGACTGATGAGGTGGCGCACAGCGTCGCGGGACCCGACTTGGTTCGCCGTGAGCACCGCATCAGCATCAAGCAGTGTGGGCGGCCGATCGACGAACACCATCGGGGTTCCATTGCGCCGCTCTGTCGCGAGGTAGGACTGATCGTGCCCGGCGGGTACGACGATGAGGCCGTCGACGCGGCGCGCGACGAAGGCCGCAGCAAGGTCACGTTCGCGTGTCTGGTCTTCATCGACACTTCCGGCGAAAACGACGACGCCACGATCGCGGGCAACAATCTCAATTGCCCGGTGGAGCGCAGACGAGAAGGGGTTGGCAACGTTCTCGAGTAACAGGCCGATGGTCTTGGTCTTACCGTCGCTGCGGCGCAGGCTGCTGGCCGTGAGGTTGGGCTGGAAATCGAGGATTTGGGCAGCGCTGCGGACGCGAGCGATGAGGTCCGGGGAAACGCCACTTTCGAAGTTCACTACTCGAGACACGGTCTTGAGGCTTACGCCCGATAGCGCTGCAACGTCGCGCATGGTAGGCCGGTGGCGTGGGACGCCATTTACCGGCTCGTCATGGCTCATCTGCAGTTCCTTCGGGTAGGCGGCTTCGCTTGTCGGGACAAGATAACGTTGTCATATCTCTATGGCAATCTCTTGGATCCCCTTCTTGACAAAGGGTTCGTCGTAAGTTACAAATCCTGACAACGTTGTCAAATGTTGATCAACTCAATCAGAAAGGACCATCCCCATGCTGGGATTGCGTACCTCCAGCTCCGCTGTTCGTGGACTTGTTATCGCTGGCGCTGCCAGCGTGGTGCTGGCTGCCTGCGGAAGCTCTACTCCTGCGCCCTCGACGAGTTCGGCCGCGCCGGAATCATCGGCACCAGCCAAGTCGCTCACTATCGCGTTCGTCATGGGCGCCGAGGCTGACCCGTTCTTCAAGGCCATGAAGGTCGGCGCTGAGGCCGAGGCTGCGGCCAAGGGCGTCACCTTGATCTGGCAGGGGGACCCGTCTCAGTACTCGCCAGCGACTCAGATCCCGTTCGTTGACCAGGTCTTGGCGCAGCACCCAGATGGTCTCGTGCTGATCCCCACCGACCCTGACGCGCTGCAGGCCTCCGTCGCTAAGGCGACTGCCGCAGGCATCCCCGTCGTCAACGTAGACACACACGTCACGGACCTCACCGACGTGCTGTCGTTCATCACTGGCGACAACACTGATGGCGGCGCCAAGGCAGCAGACGCCATGGCAGCCGCAATCGGTTACACCGATGGCGGAAAATACAAGGTTGTAGTGGGCCTCACGTCCGCGACTGCCACGACCAACGTCGCTCGCCTCGAAGGCTTCAAGGCTGCAATCGCCTCTAAGTACCCAGGTATCGAGATCGTGGACGTCGCCTACTCGCAGTCGCAGCCGGCAACTGCCAACACCAACGTGAGCAACTGGCTGACCAAGTACCCGGACCTCAACGGCATCTTCGCCATCGATGGCACCAACGCCACCGGCGCAGCGTCTGCCCTCCAGGCCAAGGGGCTCACTGGCAAGGTTGCGCTGGTCGGCTACGACGCCTACCCGGACAACGTTGCGAAGATCAAGGCGGGCATCTTCACCGCACTTATCGCGCAGGACCCAGCCGCTGAGGCCAAGCAGGCTATCGACGACCTCGTCCAGTTCATCACCACCAAGGACAAGGCCGGCATAGTGCACGAGGTTGTGATCCCGAACGTGGTGCTAGACAAGAACACCTCGGACGCTGACCTCGCGAAGTACACCTACGTTTCCTAGTACTCATGAGCCGATGCCTTCACCGTCGGCGTGAGATTGAAGTGCACGTCGGCGGTCACAATGTGTGGCCGCCGACGTGTACCTGTGCTTTCCTCGGATTGACTAGTCGGTAGATCAAGGAGCAGTGATGTCGACTACCGCTACACCTGGCGCGACTGTCGAGCCAGGCAGTAAGTCCCACGGGCGAAGTCGGCTGCTGGGGATCGTTTCGAATCAGCAGGTACTGCTGCTCATCGTGTGGCTTGCGATGATCGGGCTCTTCACTGCGCTGAACCGAATCTTCTTCTCGGTAGATGTCGCCGGAAATGTGCTGCTCGACTGGGGGCCGGTGGTCCTGATCGCTCTGGCTGAGACCTTCGTCGTGGTCAGCGGCGGGATTGACTTGTCGGTCGGCGCCGTCATCGGGCTCTCAGGTGTCGTTGCTGCTTACGTCATGCAGGACATGACAACGAAAGGGCAGGGCCAGTGGCCCACTCTGCTCGTGGGTCTTGTGGTTGCTCTTGCCGTCGGAGCGATAGTGGGGCTCACCAACGCGCTACTGATCAACAAGGCGAGACTGGTTCCATTCATTGCGACTCTTGCCACGCTGGGGGCTGCTGGCGGGCTCTCGATCGTGTTGACCGGTGGCTCACCGATCGGTGGAGGCCCGCCGAACGCGATCGAACTCTCAGTGCCGTGGTTTGGTCCCTTCTCTACTCCGGTGCTCATCGTTGTCGTGATTGTGGTGTTGTGCTGGCTAGCGCTGCATAAGGCGCGCCTTGGTCGCTACACCTACGCAATCGGTTCCAATTCCTTCGCTGCCCGAGCTGCTGGCATCAATGTCCAGCGACACCTGACCAAGGTGTATGTCCTCTCTGGCGTGCTCTCGTCCCTTGCCGGAATGTTCTTGTATCTGCGGCTCGGTTCCGGTGCGCCCACTTCTGGTGCGGGCATGGAACTCGACGCGATCGCTGCTGTCGTCATCGGTGGTGCAGCGTTATCGGGCGGCGTTGGCAAGGTCACCGGCACTGTGCTCGGCGCCCTTATCCTCACGACTGTCACCAGTGGCCTGATCATCATCGGGGTCGCTCCCAACTGGAAGCAGGTTGTCGTAGCGGTCCTGATCGCCGTCGCCGTTGCTGTGCAGGGCTTCCGCCGCAACGAAGGAGCATCGGCATGACGAGCACTTCTGCTCCTCTGTACGAGGTGCGCAATGTGTCAAAGCAGTACGGGGCTGTTGTCGCTCTCGACAACGTCAGCATGGCTTTGTACCCGGGTGAGGTGGTCGGGCTCGTTGGCGACAACGGTGCTGGCAAGTCGACGTTGGTGAAGTGCCTATCCGGTGCGCACCAACCGACCAGCGGGACGGTGCTGCTCGATGGGGTTGAGCGACACTGGAAGTCGCCGCACGACGCGATCGAAGCTGGCATCGAAACCCTCTATCAGGATTCGGGCCTGGCACCGCATTTGTCGGTCAGCGCCAATGTGTTCCTTGGTCGCGAAGTCCTCAAGCCCGGCATCTTGGGCAAGCTGGGTTTCCTGGCACAGAAATCGATGGACGCAACTGCGTACGCGGAGCTCGAACGAGTTGGTATCGCGGTGCCTTCATCACGTCGTTCCGTCGCTCAACTGTCCGGCGGTCAGCGGCAGGCGGTCGCGATCGGCCGAGCTGTCACTTGGGCCCGAAAGGTCATCATTCTTGACGAGCCCACCAACCACCTTGGCGCGCGGCAAGCCGGTGAGGTTCTGCAGGTGATCCGTGCGGCTAAGGCAGAGGGCCTTGGTGTCATCTTCATCTCGCACACCCTGCCGCACGTACTCGATGTCACCGATCGAGTCGTTGTTCTGCGACTCGGCAAGGTGGTTCGCGATGCTCCGACATCGGAATTCAGCGCAGACACTTTGCTCGGCACCATCACCGGGCTCATCGATACCTGAGTCGCGGTCTGGTTCACCACTGGTTCTGGCGTAGGGTTCGACTCGAGTCAGGGAGGTGCCAAGTGACGGTCGAGGCGATCGGACTAGGCAAGAATTACGGCAAGACCCGTGCGGTCGATCAGTTGTCATTCCGGCTCGAACCAGGTGTTGTTACTGGTTTTCTTGGGCCGAACGGCTCGGGCAAGTCGACCACCATGCGGTTGATGCTCGGGCTCGATCGTGGCGACGGCGAGACACTCTGGGACGGTCTACCGCTGAGGTCGCACAAGCCCGTTTCGCGTGTTGTCGGCGCGCACCTCGACGCAAAATTCTTCCACCCTTCGCGATCTGCGCGAAACCACCTGCGCCTCCTTGCTACTGAGGCCCGGATACCCAAGTCGCGTGTCGACGAGGTACTCACGTTGGTCGGGCTCGACGAGGTTGCTCGTAAACGTCCATCAGGTTTCTCTCTGGGCATGGGTCAGCGGCTCGGGCTCGCCGGAGCGATTCTCGCTGAGCCTCAGGTGCTACTCCTTGACGAACCAGCCAATGGCCTTGACCCGCAATCGATTCAATGGCTGCGCGACTTCCTCAGGTCCTACGCCGAACGCGGCAACGTCGTGTTCGTTTCGAGTCACCTGCTCTCCGAGATGCAGCTCATGGCTGACCACCTGATTGTGATCGCCGCCGGCCAGATGATTGCCGACGAGTCGCTCGCACAATTCGTCGCACGGAGTTCGCTCAATGACGTCTTTGTGCGGTGCAGCGATCCGGCGGCTCTCGCGTCTGCGATGGCCACGGTTGGGGTCACGTCAAAGCCTGAGGGTGACGACGGCTTGTCGGTTGCGATTGCTGACACCGATTGGGTTGGCGATGCAGCGTTCCGGTTCGGCATCACGATCCGTGAGCTCACTCGTCGCACTGCGAGTCTGGAAGAGGCCTTCCTCGAGATGACGAGTGGCACACAGCAATTCCAGGTCGGCGCACCCAAGGAGGAGTCAGCATGATGGCTGCCCTTCGCTACGAGTGGCTGCGAGTCACAACCATTCGCTCCACCAAGATCATGCTCGTCCTTGCACTTGTACTCAGCGCCGGACTTAGCTACCTCATCTCGGGGCTGGGTAAAGGCGCGGGCGACGGTTCGCCGGTAAGCCTTGATTGGTACACAGCATTTGGTGCACCGCTCGGCATCGCCGCGATCCTGGCGTCGGTGATGGGCGCGCAAGCGATTGGTCAGGAGTACCGCTTCGGGCTGATTCGCTTGACCCTCACTTCATTCCCACGTCGTGCACAGATCCTGGTCGCCAAGATCGCAGTGGTGGTCTTGGCTGGTGTCGCGGTCACCGCGATGTCATACCTAGGTAGTGAAATCGGCTTGGCGCTGCACGGCCAACCTGTGCCGGCCTCCGACGTCGTTGCTCCTGACTCCACCTACTTCCTACGCGGTCTCGTCTATGTCGTCCTGTGGGGCTTGTCTGCCTTCGCGATCGCTGGGGTAACTCGGCAGACTGCGCTCGGCATCGCGATCCCTTTGGTGTCGGGCAAGATTGTTGAGCAATTGCTCGGGGTGTTCCTGGTAGATCGAGCCCCCTGGCTCGTGGCTCACTTGCCCTGGAGTTCAGCCGATCGTTGGCTGATGAGCGGGGGCTTCACCGAGGACCCTGTTGGCTGGGCGGCCATCGCAACCTTTGCAGTGTGGGTCGCTGGATTCCTTCTGATTCAGGCTGTCGCGTTCATTCGTCGTGACGCCTAATTCGGCGTGACGCGCAACAAGGGGTCTCTCCGCCCGTCAACGCCAGCGCGGCCCATCGGCAGCATGCACCCGCTGCACTGGGTCACGCACTAATCTCGCAGTCGTGACATCTGTGCGTGCCGACGAGGTAGCGGTTGTCGCTGTCGGGGGGCTGCTCGGTGCACTCGCACGCGCATCGATCTCGGTGGCGCTGCCTCAGGCGGGGCCAGCCGACTGGCCGTGGGCGACCTATCTCACGAACCTCATTGGTTGCGTTGTGCTCGGTGCCCTACTCGGCTGGATCGATAGTCGGCGCGAGGTGTGGCGTTCTACGTCGCCTCGGCGGGATCGACTTGTTCGTCCAGCGTTAGCCAGCGGGTTTCTAGGCGGCTTCACCACCTTTTCGACCTTCTCGGTCGAGTCTGTTCGGATGGTCACGGCAGGTGCTGGCGGTCAGGCGGCGGTTTATGCCTTCTCATCGGTGGTTCTTGGCGTTGCTTTGGTCGCAGTGGGTCGACTCGCTGCTGAGGCCACATGGGGCATGGGTGCGCATTCGGTGATCTTGGACGAAGACCTATGAGTATCGCGACGATCTTGCTTATCGCTGTAGGCGCTGCGATCGGGGCGCCCGTGCGCTTCGTTGCCGAACGCCGGCTCCTAGGTTCCTGGCCCCGCGGCACGCTGCTGGTTAATGCGGCCGGATCACTGTTGTTGGGTCTACTGGTGGGCTATGCGATCGCGCAGCCCGCGCAACCGACATCGCTGCTTGCGCTCGTAGGCACTGGGTTTTGCGGTGCCCTCACGACTTTTGGTGGGTTCGCCGCGCAAACCCTTGACCTCATTGCGATCCCATCGGCCGTGCCCACTCTCGCCGCGCGAATTCTTGGACCGCTGAGGCGAGGGCTGGCGTATTCGCTTGGATCGCTCACCTTGTGTTTGCTGCTGGCCTGGATCGGTTTCACTGCGACGTCACGCTGACCGTCAAGTCGAGCCGACCACTAGTCGAGCGCGAGGTACTCCCGACGGCCAGGGATACGGAAGAAGCGCGTTGGCGTGAGCACCGCATCGACTGGATGGTCGTGTGCTTCGCGAGGTATGGACTCAACGACCTCGTCGTCGTGCACGACGGCAACGATGAGTGGACGAGCCGCGAGATGCTCAAGGTCGCCGAGTAGTCGGTCATAGAAGCCACCGCCCTTGCCCATGCGGTAGCCCTCGTTGTCGACCGCGAGAGCTGGGACGAGTAGCACATGACAGTGCAGCGAGACGATTCCATCGGGGCCATGGGCCACGATCTCGCCCGCAGGCTCCGGAACCCCCTCGTAATTGCGTCCGGGCTCTAGTACGCCGGTATCCCAGGCCCAATCGAGAGTGAAATCAGGACGGATGACTGGAAGAGCCACTCGCAATCCGCGTGCCGTTGCGAATTCGCGGATCGAGGCTGTGCCAGGCTCGCCGCCGAATGACGCGTACGCCCCCACAGACCCTTCGGTTGAGAACGAGATGACCTCCTTCACTTCCGGAATCTCGGCGAACCCAGCGGCCAGACCCGCTGCGGCAGAGGCTTTTTCCGTATCGGTCAGAGTTTTTCGATGGGCGCTAAGTTCTCGTCGAAGCAGCACTTTCCGCTGCTTAAACGAGTCGGCGTCGGGATCCGATGGTTGGGCGCTGTCGTCATCTTTCCTGTAGGTCATAGGGCCATGATCCCTCAAACGCCGTAGGGTCGGGGCGTGCGCAGTGTTGAAGAGCATTTACAGGCAGTACTTGCGGGCGTCCTACCTTTGTCACCACTTGATGTGACATTGCAGGACGCGCGTGGTTGCGTGCTGGCCGAATCGGTCACTGCGCCTTGGCCGCTTCCTCCGTTCGACAATGCGTCGATGGATGGTTACGCCGTCAAGGTCGCCGACGTCGCCACGGCGACTGAAGGCGCTCCGGTCACTCTTGATGTGATCGACGACGTGCCTGCCGGGTATCGCTCCGCCGAGGTGCTGCGTGAGGGAACTGCTATTCGGATCATGACCGGAGCGCCGATCCCACAGGGCGCTGAAGCCGTGATCCCAGTTGAGTCGACCGATGCCGGAATGCCCACGGTTCGCATCAGTCGTTCGGTGAAAATGGGGGACTACATTCGGCTTCGCGGTGACGACATCGCACTAGGCGAATTGGTGTCTACCGCAGGAACAATTCTCGGCCCTCGTGAGATTGCGCTTCTCGCTGCTGTCGGACGCGGCCGTGCCTCGGTGCATCCGCAGCCACGCGTCGTCGTCATGTCAACCGGAAGTGAACTTGTCGAGCCCGGCGGCCAACTACTCCCTGGCATGATCTCCGACTCGAACGGCCCCACGATTGCGGCCGCCGTTCAAGAAGCGGGTGCGATCGCGTACCGCATCGGCCCGATCCCTGACGACCCCGACATCATGTTGGCAACCCTTGAGGATCAACTCGTCCGGGCCGATCTCATCATCACGACAGGTGGCGTCAGCGCTGGCGCGTACGACACTGTGAAGGCGGTCCTGTCGCGTCTGGGCACAGTCGAGTTCACCAAGGTTGCGATGCAACCGGGGATGCCTCAGGGGCATGGCACGCTCGGCCCCGACGACACTCCGATCTTCACGCTCCCTGGGAATCCAGTGTCGGCGTACGTGTCATTCGAAGTATTCGTCAGACCTGTGATCCGGCGAATGCTTGGCCACCAGAACATCTATCGACCCGTAGTCCGCGCGGTGCTTGCTGAGTCGTTGCAATCGCCTGCTGGTAAGCGACAGTTCGCGCGTGGCTCGCTCAGCGTTGAAGACGGTCGTTACGTCGTGCGTCCTGCTGGTGGCCAGGGGTCGCACATGCTCGGCGCGTTGGCCAAGTCGAATGCGCTTGTTGTTGTGCCCGAGGACGTTACCGATTTGCGCGCAGGCTCAGCCGTTGCGGTGCTGCGTTTGGACGAGGGGTAGCCCGTGACTGAGCACACGTTTAGCCATCTCAATGCCGCAGGCGCTGCGCGCATGGTCGATGTGTCGGGCAAGGACATAAGCACGCGCACTGCCACAGCTACTGGCCGAGTGCTCGTCTCAGGTGATGTCATCAGCGCGCTGCGCGGCGCCGGTGTCCCTAAAGGCGATGCGATTGCAGTCGCTCGAATTGCAGGGATCCAAGCTGCCAAGCGCACACCTGACCTTGTGCCGCTGTGTCATCCCATCGCAGTGCATGGTGTCGACGTCGACCTCGTTGTCAACGACGATCACGTCGCGATCTCGGCCACCGTGCGTACTGCTGACCGCACGGGCGTCGAGATGGAAGCGCTTACCTGTGTTGCTGTTGCCGGTCTCGCGCTTATCGACATGGTCAAGGCAGTTGATCCATCAGCGGTGATAACAGATGTGCGAGTAGAGGAAAAGACCGGCGGCAAGACTGGTCTATGGCGTCGGGCGGAAGATTCCTGATGCGCGCCCTCGTCGTATCAATCTCGACCCGGGCAGCTGCCGGTGTCTACCCCGACCGATCGGGCCCGCTCATCGCGGAGATGCTTGAGAAGTTGGGTTTCGAACTCGGTCAGCCCGTCGTAGTACCCGATGGGCCTGAGATCGAGACCATCCTGCTCTCGGGGGTTCATGATGGCTACGACGTCGTAATCACTACTGGCGGAACGGGTTTGTCCCCTAACGATGTCACCCCTGAGTACACGTCATCGGTGATCACCCGGCAGATTCCAGGTATTCCAGAAGCCATGCGCACCGCTGGTCGAGCTGCTGGTGTCGCCACTGCCGCTCTGTCGCGCGGGGTAGCGGGTCTATCAGGTCATACTCTCATTGTTAATCTCCCTGGGTCGCCAGGCGGAGTGCGCGACGGGCTGGCTGTCCTTGAGCCACTGCTCATTCACGCCGTCGAGCAGGCTCAGGGTGGGGGCGACCACGGGGCTACCGCGTGAGAACCGGGTGGCCCGTCACCCTCACCGACCAGCGGATCGTGATGCGTCCGCTAGGGCAGTTCGACGCGAGGGCGTGGCGCTCAGTGCGTGCACGCAACGCCGATTGGTTGCGGCCGTGGGAAGCGACCAGTCCAGAGCCTGTGCGTGATCCGGCACCGACCTACGGGGCGATGGTTCGACGATTGCGCACGGAGGCTCGCGAGGGTCGCACGATGCCGTTCGTCATCACCTACGACGGCGAACTCGTCGGGCAGTTGACTGTGGGTGGGATCACCTGGGGGTCGTTGCGTTCGGCCCATGTCGGCTACTGGATCGATCGCGACTTCGCCGGACGGGGGATCGTCCCCACCGCTGTTGCGTTGGCCACAGATCACTGCTTTGCAATCGGGCTGCATAGAGTTGAAATCAATATCCGGCCGGAGAATGCGGCTTCGCGACGTGTCGTTGAGAAGTTGGGCTTTCGAGCCGAAGGCCTGCGTCCGTCGTTCCTGCACATCGATGGCGAATGGCGCGATCATTTGGCCTTCGCATTGACTCAGGACGAGGTTCCTGACGGGGTCCTGGCTCGCTGGAAGGCAGTTCAAACGTCCACTACGTGAGGTTTGGGTGAACGCTTGCCTGCCGTGCGATTGCGACACGAGACACGCTGTTACACGTGGGGTGCGTGATCATAGGTGTGTTGGCGCATAGCCTCAGGGCTGTGGGAGGAACCGGCGTCATCTATGTCGTGATCGTTGGCATGTGGGCGCTCATTTTGGTCCCCATGTGGCTACGTCGTCACGACCAAACCCAAGAGACCAAGTCGGCGGATCGATTCGCCCGGGCCATGGGTTCACTTCGTCGCACAGAGGCCGGGCTCGCCGGGTCAGTCCGACACGTCGTCATGCCCGGTCGCGATGCGGCCGATCACGACAGTCGAGTGATGGTCAGTGGGCACGACGAGTCGCCAAGGTCCGACATCGCAGTTCGCCGCCAGCGCACACTCATCGGTCTGGGTGCGTTCTTTGGGTTTGTCGCGCTGTTGACCGCGCTTCATGTGCTGCCTACTGGGCTCCTAGTTCTCCCGGTTCTGCTTCTTGCCGGCTTCGTTGTACTCGTCCGTCGTCAGGTGACGATGGCCGCAGATTTGAGGCGCCGACGTGAGCAGCGCGAGATCCTCGCCGACGCTGCACGCGCCGCTGACGCTCGCTATGGTGCCGACGCTGGACGTGCTCGCCGTGGCGGTCGGGTAGTCGATCCAGCGGCCGCTCTCAACGAACTCGACCTCACGCTGAGTCTTGAGCGCGCCGCGCGCGCTGGCGTGAGTGTCGGTGCCACCGCGAACGCAATGGCAGAGTCTGGTGCCGAATCGTGGAACGCGGTTGCCACCACACTGCCCACCTATGTCACCGCGCCCCGTGCGACTCGGGTCCCACGGGTCATTGATCTCACGACTCCCGGCTCTTGGTCGGGTGCCGCCATGGTTGAGCAAGCTCGCGAAAGTTTACTGTCTGAGGCTTCAGCCGAGGGCGAGATGCGAGTCGAGACCTTCCAGATTGCGGTTCAGCGCGAGGTGCCCGTGCGCGTGACGGCCGCAACCAAGCCGGCGAGCTACTCGGATCGTTACGTCGAAGATGAAGACGGTTTCGACGGTCTCGATGACAACGCAGCGCTTGAGGCACTGCTCACCGATCCGCGTACCGGCGTTGAACTCCCGTCGTGGAGACGTGCCGCTAACGGCTGATCCGGGTTAGAAACTCGTGACCGCGTAGAACACCGGGACAGCGAGCAGGATGATCAAGCCGATTTTCGGTGAGATCGTGACGCCAAGTGCGCCAGCCAGAATTTAGGCAACAGCGCCGGGCAGTGTGCTCATCCTCGACCACGCCGCCGGTAAATGCTTCGGCCAGCACAGCAGTCGGGAACGGCAGCGCGACGGCTCCAAGCAGAATCTCGAAATTGGCCCAGAGCAGCGCGGGGTTGGCGGCTTTGAGCCCGTCGAAGATCCCGTGATGGTTAATCCACATGGCGCCGATGTAGACGAATCACGAGAAGAAGGCCGCATACGCAGGCCAGTGATGCAACAGTTCGGTGCCCAGTGGGTGCTCTTGATACCCGCTAACAGCCAGATCCAACACCAGCAGTGTCATGGCGATGGCAAGCACGCCATCGCTGAGGAACTCGGTGCGATGCAAAGTGAACCGCCCCGGCGAGTCCGGAGACTTTGGGGTGTCCCGGACTCGCCGGGGCGGTTCGTTTCTGGGCAGCGCTCCGTTAGTGAATAGCCCCATCGTGATCAAACATTGTGTCCCTAACCGCCATCTGGGTGGACGCGACATTGTGTGCCCCCACGAACTCGCCCTTTTCCCCCAAACAGGGACGACCGCGTAGCGCTGACTGTCAAGGTCGGTCGCGTAGTAAGTGATAGTCACTAAACCGGGTGAGCGTGAAAGGGGACAGGTTAGTGTCGAGTGGAGTTATGGACTCAC
>CAIXFH010000181.1 GCA_903918645.1 uncultured Actinomycetes bacterium
ATCGATGGTCTTCGGCGTCGTCACGACGCACGGGTATCCCCAGAAGTTCGCCATCGCGGTGTTGCCGCCAGCGCCGACGGTGTACGCGCGACCCACCGGGGCAGCGACGACCCAACCCGTGCTCGTGTTCTGCGGGAAGGTGGCCGGGCTGCCGAAGCTCGACCAGATAGTCGTATCGCCCTTCACGGTCGGGTTCGCGCCCTGAAGGCTGTAGTTGTAGACCGTCCAACCCATGACAATGGGGCAGGTGCCCGTACCGAGCGTGTACTTCTTGCCATTGATAAACGTCGATTTGGCGCTCGGCGTGATGTTGCTCGCTGCGCAGAGCGCGTAGCGCCGGTAGGCAATCCGCATGCCGATGCCTGCCTCAATCGTGTGGGGCACCAGAGCGAGGGCCCTGACCGTCGCCGGCGTGGCCGCAGCCCGCGTTACTGGCGCGGCCTGCGTTGCGGGCGCCACGGCGAGGACGGCGAAGCCGAGGACAGCCGCAATACTCGCAAGGCGGCGTTTAGGAACGTTCATGTGAACTCCTTGGGTGGGGGAACGACCGCACGAGATTGACCTGCGGGGAGTCGTCGCTGTCCAGTATGGACTAAACAACCTGACACTGTTCTCAGCCGTCACAGTGAACGAGTAAGACCGACCGTTAGTGAGCTTTGAAATGGTGTGTGTGGCCGTGGGAGACGACAGTAAAGCGGTGCAGCAGATCTCTGACCCTGCACGCATCCATCGGTTAGCTCGTGGCGATGGGCATCACCATCCTCGAAGCATGCCTCCTCGTGATCTGAGAGCCGCATACTCATAAACGGCGCGGATTGACAACGGGAAACAGATTGAGTATCAACTGCAAAACGACGTCAAAAGGATCGCCTCGTGAAATCCCAATCTCGCCGGCAGCGCACGCTGCTTCTCGCCATCACACTTCTCTCCGTGCTCGCCATCGGAACCACCTCGGCAGCAGCAAAGACCTGCGTGGTCAAGGCCAACGCGAATTGTGCAAAGGCAAACCTCAAAGGCGCCAATCTTGCCGGCAAGAACCTCAACGCCATCGACCTGACCGGAGCCAACCTCGCCGGCGCAAACCTGGCGGGCGCGAACTTGATGAACGCGAGCCTCGAGCGCGCGAACCTGACCGGAGCCAACCTGACCGGCGTGCTGATTACGAACACGTCTCTGGCCGGCGCCCGCATGACAAATGCGAACCTCACCAACGCCGGGTTCGGCGGCGTCAGCTTCGAAAACACGAACCTGACCGGAGCCACGCTGACTGGTGCTGGGTTTAATACCTCGAGCTTTCAGGGCGTCACCCTCACCAACGCGAACCTGGCGACGGCGAGTCTCATGGGCATCACGTCGATGGGCGGCACGAAAGGCACGCCCGCGAGCCTTCCGACCGGCTGGGTGATCGTTGACACGTACCTGCTTGGACCAGGCGTCAACCTCGCCGGGGCAAACCTCTCCGGTGCGAATCTCACTGGGCTCAACCTCTCGGGTGCGAACAGCAATACCTTGGCGCCGATGTTGTCCGATGCCGGTGTCGATCTCGTCGGACTGAACAAGTCCGGCTCAGGAACATGGATCGTGAGCAACGCCAACACTTATTCCGGACCCACCACGGTCGCTGCGGGAACGCTGCAAGTGACGGGATCCATCGGCAATTCAACCACGACCATTCAATCGGGAGCAACACTCAGCGGTTCCGGCGTCGCGGGTAACGTCATCGGCCAAGCTGATTCGCATCTCTCTCCC
>CAIXFH010000182.1 GCA_903918645.1 uncultured Actinomycetes bacterium
CGGCCCGGCGATGATCAGGAGCGGCCCCTCGGTCGTCGCGACCGCACGAGCCTGAGCCGGGTTGAGGGAGGAAGGTGGCGAGGTGGTCAGGAAGAGCCCTGGTGCTGGAGGACCGGAAGTGTACTCCGCTCGCCGTCGTCGCGGCACATCGGTATGGAAAAGGAGAAGTCGTTCGACCGGAATCGCCGGGTCCTCGCCATGCGCCCCGGTCGGGCCCGCCGCGCGAGGTGTCGACCGGCCCGACACCCCTGGCGGCGTGCGCCAGGGAAGTGCGGGCCCTCGCACGTCGGCGGAGGTCCCGATCCGACCCCGCCGGCATGGCCGTGGGCTGCCTTCAGGGTGGCGCGGGAAACAGGCGGGGCGCGCCCGTTCGTTCGCGCCGCCTTTCCTGATCGCAGCCGGGTCGATCGGGCTGCACGCGTGTCCAGAGCCGGTTAAAGCCGATGAGGGAGCTGCCGCCAAGGCGTCCCAGAGGCCCCGCTCGCATGCCGTTCCATCGTCTCCAGGTGACCGCTGCCTTTCCGTACTTCACGAACAAGACCGTGCAGAACGACGCTGACCGCGGCATGCAGCGTGCGTTGTGGGCCATCAAGGACGGCAAGGCGGTCACCATCGACGGGAAGCAGATGCCCTCCTCGGAGTGGTTCGTTGGCCTGTTCAAGCCCGACTCCCGGGACCGGCCCTTCCTGAATCGCGAGCGCACGCTCGTTCCGATCCCGACCTCGAAGGTGACGGCCCTACCCGCGAGGCGTGACACCTGGACGTGCTTCGACATCGCCTCCCGGTTGGCCGAGGCCGGATACGCCAGGGATGCCCGGCCCATCGTCCTGCGTTCGACGGCCGTCCGCAGTTCCAAGGAGGCGCGTTCGGCGGGGGAGGAGCCTCCAAGCGTTGGTGAGCACGTCGAAAGCATGACCATCGATCCGCACCAGCTCCGCGGCGTCACCGCGATCACGCTGGTCGACGACGTTGTTAGCGCCGGCCGCAACGCGATGGGCGCGTTCATCAAGCTCCGGTCGATGGGATTCGCTGGGGACGTCGTTCTCCTCGCCGTGTCCTACACCAACTACACCCCCGGCAACCGCGAGCCGCACTACGGGCGCGTCATCTGGCAGGAGGGAAACGCCACGTCGTTCCGACGTAGTCTCGCCGAGGACGATTCAAGCTGGGTAGCTCCGGAGGTGGGACCGTGGACGGCGGACCCGCCATGATCACGCCGCGCGCGCTTGAGCTTGGTGAGGTCCTGGAGTGGCCCGGCGTGGGCGCGGCGCGCGCTCGTGAGGTTGTCGCCAACGCCCCGGCCGGTGGCGGGCTCATCGAGTACGCCGCGGAGCGCCTGAGCGTGCCTACCTCGGTTCGGGCCAAGGCGGCGAGCGATGCTCGCGAGGCGTTCGACAAGTGCGATCATTTTGGCATCTCGGCCATCGCGCTCGGCGACCGCGAATATCCCGACATGCTCGCTAGGATTCCTGACCCTCCTCCGGTGCTCTACGTGAGGGGCAACCTGATGTCCGTCGGAATTCACAGCGTCGCGGT
The DNA here is from genome assembly GCA_903918645.1 of uncultured Actinomycetes bacterium. Classification (GTDB taxonomy): domain Bacteria; phylum Actinomycetota; class Actinomycetes; order S36-B12; family CAIYMF01; genus Longivirga. The sequence continues at coordinate 1,537 of CAIXFH010000182.1, forward strand.
CGTCGGCACGCGCCAAGCGAGCGTCGCCGGGCTGCGCATCGCCAGGACGATCGGCGCCTACCTCGCGAGGAAGGGGTATGCGGTGGTGAGCGGGTTGGCGCTCGGGATCGACGCCAGCGCGCATGCGGGAGCCCTCGAAGGCAACGGCTTTACGGTCGCCGTGCTCGCGCACGGATTGGACACGATTTTGCCGGCGTCGAACCGTGAACTGGGTCTGCGAATTCTCGATGCCGCGGGCGCCCTTGTAAGCGAGCACGCACCCGGAGTGCCTGCCCACAGGGCCGAGTTCGTGCGACGAAACCGCATCCAAAGTGGACTCTCGTTGGCCTCGGTGGTGGTCGAGAGCGATGTCGAGGGTGGTGCGATGCACCAGGCAGCCTTCACAAGAAGGCAGGGACGGCGGCTTCTGACCGTCCTCGCGTCATCGCCGGACACCAGGGCGGATCTCAACGAGGCAGGGGCCCGGCATCTCATCGCAAATTCCGGAGCGTTTGGAATCTCGACGACGGGAGACTTGGCACGGGAGCTGGCCCTGTTGACGTGTCCGACCGAGCCGACGGCGACGCAGACGGGATTCGGGTGGTGAGCCCGGTGAAGCGGTTCCTCATAGTCGATCTTGATGACACACTGGTCGACACCAGGGCCGTTGCGGGGCTTCGTCAACAACGGCGGTGGCGCGAGGCTGTTGGTGGAGTCAACCGCACCGTGATTTTCCCAGGAGTTGACTCGCTGGTCGCCGGTCTCGGGCAGCACAAAGTGCCTTGGGCAGTCGTCACGACGTCGGTCTCCTTCTACGCCGATGGCGTGCTCGCGCATCACGGCCTTCGGCCCGGAGTGCGCGTTGCCTACCATGACGCCAAGCCGAAGCCCGCGCCCGACGCGATCCTGCTGGCCCTCAGCCGGCTCGGAGCGACTGCGGCGGATGCGATCGGGGTGGGCGACTCGGCCACCGATCTCGAAGCCTACCGGGCCGCCGGAGTGGCCGCCGTCGGCGCCGCCTGGAGCCCCCTGTTCACTCCCGGTGAGTGGGACGTCCTTGCTTCCGCTCCGGTCGACCTTCTCCGCCTTCTCGGAGCGGCAGTCGGTCCACCGCCGGGAACTGCGACGTAGCCCGTGCTTCTTTCAGACGGGTGCTCGCGCCTCTACCGGTTGACTCACATGCTTCAACGCCAAGATATTCTCCGTTGAGCACACGTCCGGATCGAGCGCAGAAGTTCTATAAGCGTTCGCCCATCCCGACCACACTCTGAAGGCCCGTTGGAGTCGTGA
>CAIXFH010000183.1 GCA_903918645.1 uncultured Actinomycetes bacterium
TGCCAACCTTCGCGCTGCGATGGCCTGACCGGGGGTCGATCAAGCGTCGCCTATCGAGGGCTTCGCGTACGTGACTGCGAATTGGTCGCGAAGTGGCGCCCTCTCGGGGCTATCGAAGCCCGAGCAGTTCGCCGTAGGTTGAACATCAAGGCGGTCGGCACTTCTACTGCTCGGAGATCACATGGCCACCGTTGTCACCGCGAACGTCAACGGTATTCGTGCTGCGCTCAAGCGCGGTGGCGTCAGTTGGCTTGAGCAGGCTGGCATCGACGTGCTCTGCCTACAAGAGGTACGGGCCAGCGATGAGCAACTCGTAGAGTCGTTGGTGGGCAGCGCATTTCAGACGTGGTCGATCGCGCACGCACCGTCTGTCGACAAGGGACGCAGCGGCGTCGCGATCCTCACGCCAAATCCGCATTCCGAAGTGCGAATTGGTGTCGGCCCTGATGAGTTCGCTGCCACCGGCCGCTGGATCGAAGTCGATGTTGAGATTGCGGGTGATCTCGTCACCGTGGTGAGTGCGTACGCCCCCACGGGTGAGGCGACCGACGAAGCACGTCAGGCCGAGAAGTATCGATATCTGGACGCCATGCAGGCTCGGCTCGAAACGCTTGCTGCGCGGTCGAAGAGCGGCGCTGGCGAGGCGCTTGTGTGCGGTGACTTCAACGTCGCGCATCGCGAGAACGACATCAAAAACTGGAAGGGCAATCGAGGTCGAGCGGGGTTCCTTGAGCAGGAGCGTGACTACTTGGACCATTGGTTCGGTGCTCTCGGCTGGACCGATCTCGGACGACATCTCGCTGGCGATGGTCCGGGTCCCTACACGTGGTGGTCCTGGCGTGGACGCGGGTTCGACACCGATGGCGGCTGGCGAATCGACTACGTCCTCAGTACTCCGGGCCTCACTGCCCGGGCCAACTCAGCATTGGTCGGCAAGGCAAACACATATGCCGAGCGGTGGAGCGACCACGCTCCGCTCATCATCAACTTCAACTGACCGGGCTTGAGTCACAGACGCGGGTCCATCACGCGTTCGCGAATTGCAGCACCGGTGGCATCGTCGGGGGCAGACTGCGCCTCTAGCTCGGCGGCCACTCGACGTTGGTATCGAGATACTTCGGCGGATCGCGTCGCATCGTCCCAACCGAGTACTTCGCCCATGATGCGCGACGCGTGGCGCGCAGCCACCAGTCCTCGGTCACCTGCTTCGAGGTAGAGCCGGGTACGACGGGTGAGCACGTCGTCGAGTCGTAGCGCGCCCTCGTGGCTGGCGGCGTGGGCGATTTCGACCGCAAGGGTGCCCGCGCCACCGGGGACTTGCCTGCTCAACGTTGGATCGAGCACGATCGCGTCGAGCAGTTCACCGAGTAGTTTCCCGTATCGGTGTGAGAGCCGATCGAGGTCTTCATCGTCGATCGCAGCAGCGCCAGGATGACGACGAGATTCGCTCAGGACATCTGCGGGTTCGGCGGCTCCGAGCAAGGGAACGTCAGACGTTTGGGACGGCGGCAGGTCGCCGAGATCCTGAGCGCACGCGTCGACCGCGTCAGCAGCCATCACGCGATAGGTCGTGTACTTGCCCCCTGCGATTGTGACCAGGCCCGGCTTTGGGCGACGAACTAGGTGTTCGCGCGATATCGCTGACTCGCTGAGACCTTCGTGGTCGACGAGTGGACGGAGCCCTGCGTAGACACCGATGACATCGTCTTCAGTAAGCCGCGACGAGAGCGTGAGGTTTGCCTGCTCGAGTAGATACCTGACATCGGCATGTGTGGTGACCGGGTGCGAAAAGCCATGGTGCCAAGCGGTATCGGTGGTACCGATCACCCATGACTTCCCCCAGGGAAGGATGAACAGCACCGACGTGGGTGTGCGGGTGATCAAGGCAACTGTGCCGGCGATCCGGTCGCGCGGCACGACGAGGTGCACGCCCTTGCTGGGTCGCATCGTGATGGGCTGCTCGACCCCAGCGAGCTCTTCAATCCGGCCGGCCCAGACTCCGGTGGCGTTGACCACGACTCGCGCCGGCACGAGGTGGGTGTCACCAGTAGTCGAGTCGAGCACCCGCGCACCCACGATTCGATCGTCGACCTGGCCGAATTCCACCACCTGTGCAGCCGAGACCAAGGCGGCACCGTGCGCTGCGGCGGTGCGCGCGAGTTCGAGTGTGTGACGCGCGTCGTCGACTTGTGCATCGTGATAGCGAATGGACCCGGTGATCGTGTCGCCACGCAGGTCAGGGAAGGCTCGGAGTGATGCTGCCTTCGATAGGTGACTGTGTCGTGGCACCGACGGTGACATCCCTCCGAGGGTGTCGTAGAGGGTGAGTCCCGCGCCCACGTAGGGCCGCTCCCAGACGCGGTGGGCCAGTGGGTAGAGGAAGGGGAGCGGTGAGACGAGGTGTGGTGCAAGCCGATCCAGGAGCAGGGACCTCTCGCGTAGGGCTTCCCGAACGAGTGCGAAATTGAACTGTTCGAGATAGCGCAGACCACCGTGGACGAGTTTGCTCGACCGGCTCGACGTCCCAGCCGCGAAGTCACGTTGCTCGACCAGGCCCACTCGAAGACCCCGAAGCGCTGCGTCGAGGGCTACCCCTGACCCCGTCACCCCGCCGCCGATAACGAGCAGATCGACCCCCGCGCGCAGTCGGTTCCACGAGTCCGCACGGAAGGCGGGGTCGAGGCGTCCGGCGCCGGTCATGACCCCATCCTGCCCCGGATTGGGGCCACTGCGCCGCGGCTGCCGCGCAAGCCGCGCTAAGTCCCTAAGATCGCCTCATGGACGGTGACCATCCGGGGGCCCGGCGTGAGTGATTTTCTGATCAATCTCGGCGTTGTGCTGGTTTTCACGCTGATAGGTGGATTCTTCGCTGCGGCTGAAATCGCCCTCGTATCGCTTCGTGAGAGTCAGGTGCACCGTCTAGTTGTCGAGCGCGGCAAGCGCGGACAACAACTGGCCGATCTAGTCGCCGATCCCAACCGGTTCCTCGCTGCAGTGCAGTTGGCCGTCACGATGGCTGCTTTCCTGTCAGCCGGGTTTGGTGCCTCTCAGATGTCGCCGCAGGTGGCTCCGCTCTTGGCCTCGTTGGGGCTCTCGCAGAGCGCTTCCGACGCAGTGGCTTTCATCTTGGTCACGATCTTGCTTGTCTTCATCTCCTTGGTACTTGGCGAACTTAGCCCCAAGCGCATCGGCTTGCAGCGGGCTGAGTCGATTTCGATCGCGGTGGCTGGACTTGTCGACTGGCTTGCGCGCATCACGAGGCCGTTCATTTGGTTGCTCTCGGTGTCCACCGATCTAATTGTGCGACTGTTGGGCGGTGATCCTGGCGCCAACAAGGAAGTGATCAGCGACGCCGAACTCCGCGGCATGTTGGCATCGCAGGGCACATTGAGCGATGAAGAACGTGAACTCATCGACGATGTCTTTGAGGCGGGCGAGCGTGAGGTTCGTGAAGTCATGGTCCCTCGTACCGGGGTCGACTTCCTCGAGGCCGCGATGCCTGCCGACGAGGCAGCGCGGGTGGTCGCTGACTTACCCCATTCGCGCTATCCGGTATGCCGCGAATCGCAGGACGACATCGTGGGCTTCGTGCACATCCGAGACATCCTTGCGCCGGGAATCGCCGATCGAGGTATTCGAGTCGGGGATCTCGCGCGTGAGGTGTTGATGCTGCCCGGTAGCAAGAGGGTGTTGCCAGCCATGTCTGAGATGCGCGCAAAAGGTGCGCATCTGGCAATCGTGGTGGATGAGTACGGCGGTACTGCGGGCATCGTCACATTGGAGGATCTCGTCGAGGAACTCGTCGGCGACATCCGCGACGAGTACGACGCCGATGAGCCGTCGCCCCAACCTGATGGCGCTGACCTAGTTGTCGATGGGCTCGACAATATTGAGGATTTCCAAGAGGAATCGGGCGTAGTCCTGCCCGAAGGGCCGTACGAGACGGTTGCCGGATTCGTGATGGCTCGGCTTGGTCACCTGCCCCAAGTCGGCTCGACTGTGGCCATCGACGGGCACGTGCTGACGGTCACCGAACTCGACGGGCGTCGGGCATCGCGGATCAGAGTGAGCGTCTTTGGTGCAACCAGGCCAACAGAGGATCCGGGCACGATGGAACAATCACCGACATGAGTGGCACAGAGCGCGTTTTGTCAGGGATTCAGCCGACCGCTGGGTCTTTCCAGCTCGGCAATTACCTTGGGGCAGTGCGGCACTGGGTCTCGCTGCAAGACACTCACGATGCCTTCTACATGATCGTCGATCTGCATTCGATCACTGTCGAGCAGGATCCGGTCGAACTGCGTGCCAACACATTGCTCGCCTACGCCCAGTTACTTGCCGCCGGGATCGATTCCGATCGCGCCACGTTGTTCATTCAGAGTCAGGTGCCTGAGCATGCGCAGTTGGGCTGGGTGATGCAGTGCATCACTGGGTTTGGCGAGGCCTCGCGGATGACTCAATTCAAGGACAAGTCCAGCCGTGGCGGCACTGATCATGCATCGGTCGGTCTGTTCACCTACCCGATCCTGCAGGCGGCTGACATCTTGCTGTACCAGGCAGATGGGGTTCCGGTAGGTGAAGATCAACGTCAACACCTAGAACTGACTCGCGATCTCGCGCAACGCTTCAACACTCGCTACGGCAAGACTTTCACTGTGCCAAAACCCTTGATCGTCAAGGACACTGCGAAGATCCTCGACCTACAAGATCCCACCTCGAAAATGAGCAAGTCGCTTCCGACGGGGGCGGTGTTCCTGCTCGACGAGCCGAGGGTGATCACCAAGAAGTTGAAGTCTGCTGTGACCGACAGTGAGACCGAGGTTCGCTTTGACCCAGTCAATAAGCCCGGGGTGTCGAATCTGCTCACGATCTTGGCCACCTTCACCGACCGTGACGTCGAGCAAGTAGCTGCAGACTACGACGGTCGAGGTTATGGAGCGCTCAAGGGCGATACCGCTGAGGCAGTAGTCGAATTCGCTGGTCCGTTCGCCGAGCGCGTGCGCGAACTCGAGTCGGATCCGGCCGAACTTCATCGGCTTATGTCTGCAGGCTCGGCCAAGGCTCGGGTTATCGCGGCGCAGACTTTGGCGCTGACGTATGACCAACTCGGGCTTGTCGCGGCGGAGTTCTAGTGGATTCGTCGAGCACGCTCATCGGGGTTGCGATCGCAATCCCAGCGCCGTGGGCTGCCGAGCTCGAACAATGGCGAGCGTCGTTCGGCGATCCGCA
>CAIXFH010000184.1 GCA_903918645.1 uncultured Actinomycetes bacterium
AATCGGGCGCTTTCTGATCCCTAACCTTTATAGACAGGACATCAATCTCAGGAGATTCGGCAGGCCAGCCCGGATCACCATTGCGCTGATACATGACGGCTGGGGAACCCTTCGTATAGTTATACTCGACCTCGGCCACGACATCCATGTCGCCGGCCTTCCACTCGCGCTCGCGCTGAGCCTTCTCAGCCAACAGCTGCTTTTCGTTGTCACGCAACGAAGCTGCCTTCTCGAAGTCCTGCGAGTCGATCGCGCTTTCCTTCTCACGACGAACATTAGCGATGCGCTCGTCGAACTCACGCAAGTCCGGCGGCGCGGTCATCCGGCGGATACGTAGGCGGGCACCTGCCTCGTCGATGAGGTCAATCGCCTTGTCCGGAAGGAAGCGGTCAGACACGTAGCGATCAGCCAAAGTGGCAGCAGCAACGAGAGCGGCGTCAGTGATCGAGACTCGGTGGTGCGACTCGTACCGATCACGCAGACCCTTCAGGATCTCAATGGTGTGCGCGAGCGACGGCTCAGCCACCTGAATCGGCTGGAACCGGCGCTCGAGTGCGGCGTCCTTCTCAACATACTTGCGGTACTCGTCGAGCGTGGTCGCGCCGATGGTCTGGAGTTCGCCACGAGCAAGCATGGGCTTGAGGATCGAAGCGGCGTCGATGGCACCCTCGGCGGCACCTGCACCGACGAGCGTGTGCATCTCGTCGATGAACAAGATGATGTCGCCGCGCGTACGGATTTCCTTGAGGACCTTCTTCAAGCGCTCCTCGAAATCACCGCGGTAGCGGCTTCCGGCGACGAGCGCGCCAAGGTCGAGAGAGTAGATCTGCTTGTCCTTGAGTGTCTCGGGCACCTCGCCCTTGACGATCATCTGCGCTAAGCCTTCGACGACCGCGGTCTTGCCGACACCGGGCTCACCGATGAGCACAGGGTTGTTCTTAGTGCGCCGCGAGAGCACCTGCATGATGCGCTCGATCTCTTTCTCGCGGCCAATTACTGGATCGAGCTTGCCTTCGCGCGCGGCCTGGGTGAAGTTACGGCCGAACTGGTCAAGGACAAGCGAGGTCGACGGAGTGCCTTCCTGCGGGCCGGTGCCAGCCGCCGCCGGCTCCTTGCCCTGGTAACCGGAAAGCAACTGAATTACCTGCTGGCGCACCCGGTTGAGGTCAGCGCCGAGCTTGACCAACACCTGCGCGGCAACGCCTTCACCTTCGCGGATGAGGCCGAGCAGGATGTGCTCAGTACCGATGTAGTTGTGGCCGAGCTGCAGCGCCTCACGCAGCGAGAGCTCAAGCACCTTCTTGGCACGCGGGGTGAAGGGGATGTGCCCCGACGGTGCCTGCTGGCCCTGGCCGATAATCTCCTCGACCTGCTGCCGGACAGCCTCGAGGGAAATGCCGAGTGACTCGAGCGCCTTTGCGGCGACACCCTCGCCCTCGTGAATCAGGCCGAGCAGAATGTGCTCGGTACCGATGTAGTTGTGGTTGAGCATCCGGGCCTCTTCTTGAGCCAGAACGACAACCCGGCGCGCCCGGTCGGTAAACCTCTCGAACATCGTGAACTCCTCACCCCAGGCCGCCACGGAGGGCGGCTATCAGGCCAGCCTAGCCCGGCTAGCGCCAAGCTTCATGTCCACACAACCCAACTGGGCCGTCTGGCGTTCCTGCACGCGTTACGCCCAGGGTGAACCTGACTGTTCGTAAGGCACATCGTCGCAGTGCGCTCGACCCGATAACGTCAGCCCATGATCGCAATTGTCGTAGGAATCGGCCCTGGTCTGGGAATTGCGCTTGCCCGCCGCTTCGGTGAGGGCGGGGCGACAATTATCGCGCTCGGGCGCAATCTGGAGAGCACTGACAAGTTGTCAGAAGTGCTACGCAACGAGGGCATTACGGCCTACTCGTACGCCGCCGATATTGGCGACGAAACCGATCTTCGGCGCGCCTGTGGCCTCATCAAGGCCGAGCATGGCGATCCCGACATCGTGCTGTTCAATGCCTCGATCAACCCACCCGGAACCCCGGGGGAGGTATCGATCGATGACGTCGTCACCGCATTCAAGGTCGGTGCGGTAGGGGCGCTTGTAAGTCTTCAGGAGTTCATGCCCGCGATGCGGGAACGGGGCAACGGAACGTTCTTCACCACTGGCGGCGGCCTCGGATTGCACGCCTGGGCCCCCGCTACAGCGCTCGGCATGAGCAAGGCCGCACTTCGCAATTTCACCGACGCGGCCGCTCGCGACCTTGACGGCAGCGGCGTCCATGTGGCGACGCTAATCATCAACGGAGTCATCGGCGCACCGGGTCTTGAACCGGCAGCTATCGCAGCCAAGTTCTGGGAACTGCAGCAGCAACAACCAGGCGCTTGGGACACGGAGATCATCTTCACCGGTTGAGCGGGGCGCCGCTGATCGGCGAGTCAGTGACGGCATGATCAGGCTCATGTCTGTTCGCATTCGCCTCATCCTGGCCAGTTCGCTCATGCTCTTCACCGAGCTCACCTTGATCCGGTGGCTGGGTTCGAACCTGCTGCACCTGTCGTACTTCTCCAACATCGTGCTGCTCGGTTCGTTCTTGGGAATCGGGCTCGGCTTCCTGCTCGCCAAGGCTGACCGCAAGCCGCCCATGTGGTTCCCAGTGATCCTGGCCGCCCTAGTACTCGGTGTGCTGGTCTTCCCGGGTGGCGTCGACCGATCAGGTAGCGACCTCATCTACTTCACGGCCGTCTCCACCACTCGAACACTTCCCCCTGAACTCACCTTGGCGCTGGTCTTCATCGGCGTAGCCGCGGTCCTGGTCGGCCCAGCCGTGATGGTGGCGCAATGCTTCTTCGATCTACCTCGCCTCGACGCCTACCGGTACGACCTCATCGGCAGCCTCATCGGCACCGTGTTGTTCGCGATCATGTCGTTCTTTGGTGCGCCGCCGATGGTGTGGGCACTAGTCATAACTGCGGTGACCGTGGCGCTGCTGCCCATGCGTCCCTTCCGTAAGTCGTGGGCGACTATCGCGGGCCTGCTCGCATTCGTCGTGATGCTGTCGATCGGCACTTTCGCCGGTGACATTTGGTCGCCGTACTACAAGATCCAGACACTGGATCAATCCGGCACCGACAGCAAAGGCAATCCCTACACAGCCACGATCGTGATCGCGAACGGAGTGCCCCACCAGGCGATCATTTCCCTTGACGTCAGGCTCGAACAGGAACCTTTCTATGGCATCCCCTACCAGCGCATCGCTGACAACGGCGGAGTCGGCGATGTGCTCGTGGTCGGAGCCGGAAACGGATCAGATGTCGCGCTTGCGTTGCGAAACGGTGCCACCCACGTAGACGCAGTAGAAATCGATCCACGAATTCGCGACCTCGGCGTACAGATGCATCCACAAAAGCCCTACGACGACCCACGCGTGACTTCCTATATCGGCGATGGACGCGCGTTCCTTCGTCAGACCGATCACATGTATGACCTCATCATCTTCGCGCTGCCCGATTCCCTCACGCTGGTCGCCGGCTCAAACCAATTGCGGCTGGAAAGCTACCTGTTCACCCAGGAAGCACTCGAGGCAGTTCGGTCTCGGCTAAAGCCCGGCGGTGCATTCGCGATGTACAACTACTACCGCGAAGATTGGCTAATTGGTCGGCTCGCTGGCACCGCGGAGGCAGCATTCGGCCATAAGCCTTGTGTCGACACTTATGCAGCGCGCAGTGCCGTCATCGTCATCGGGCTAACGCCCGAGGACCAAAAGTGCGGCATACCCGGCACCAACGCCACAAGCGTCGCGTCAGTTACGGGCCCGGCCCCTGTGCATGACGAGCGGCCATTCCTCTATCTCAAGGACCAAGGAATCCCGACAATCTTCCTCGTTGTCATTGGTTTGATCTTGTTGATTTCCTTTGTTGCCGTGCGCAAAGTCGGCGGACCACTACGGCGCATGGCGCCCTACGCCGACCTAGCTTGCCTCGGGGCGGCATTCCTTCTGCTCGAGACTCGAGCCGTCACCTGGTCGGCGTTGCTCTTTGGTACGACCTGGCTGGTCAACGCATTCGTATTCGCTGGAATCCTCATCGTGGTACTTCTCGCGGTCGAAGTCACTCGTCGACTGAAGACCCGGCCATCACGGCCCATCGCATTCGGCCTGCTTGGCCTCACCCTGCTGATCGCCTGGCTAGTACCCACTACGTGGCTGCTCGCATTGCCAGTATGGGCGCGCGTTATCGCCGCAGCCGTGGTGGCGTTTGGGCCCGTGTTCGCGTCCAACATTGTGTTCGCCAGCCGGTTCGAAACGACCGACGACCCCACCGGCGCGTTCGCGGCGAACCTGCTCGGTGCAATGCTCGGTGGCTGCCTCGAGTACCTCGCGCTGATCGTCGGCTACCCCGCACTGCTGCTGATCGCGGGCCTGCTGTACGTGGGTGCATTCTTGCTCGGTCCCAAGGACGCAAAGCTCGGGCTCCTCGACGCAGAACTCAAGGTCTAGCCCTCACCCACACGGACTCGCGTCACAAATAACTAACGGCCGCGCCCCTGCTTAGGGGAACGGCCGTTAGCTTGCGTCTGTGCTAGTTCAGGCGCGAGCAGCTTGATACTGGGCCTGCAATTCAGCGCTAATGCGTCCGCGCTCGCTGACCGTAATTCCCTGAGTCTTGGCCCACGCGCGCACATCGGCTGGATTCAGACCGGACTTGTTACCACGGCCGCGGCTGGTGCGCTTCGAACCACCAATGCGGCGGGCATTTCCGACATAGTTCGCCAGAGCATCGCGCAACCGCGCTGCATTCTCGCTCGATAGATCAATCTCGTACGAAACACCATCTAGCGAGAACGCCACGGTCTCTTCGGCTTTGCCGCCATCAACGTCATCGACGAGCACAACCTGCACTTTCTGCGCCATTGCAATTTACCCTTCAAGAGACATTTAGACAGTGGCTGCACCGCAATAGCACGATGTGCAATCTACGCTCGTACCGCAATCACTTGAGTGCACATTAGCGCGCTTTTCTCGCAACCGCTAACCACATGACCTAATTCACATCTAGCCAGCACATATTGCTGATTTGGGGAAGATCAGGCGCCACTCTTCGAGCCCGATAGACTTCCCTCGGTGCACCAGCGAAGCTGCGCCGGCAGCGACCTCCGCCGGATCGGATCCCGTGAACCCCATGCATTCCCCTAGCCCCGCCGCTTCGCCGGATGATCTTGCGCCGATGCGCAGCGATATCCGGGTGCTTGGCGAACTCCTCGGCGCCACCCTCGTGCGGCAAGACTCCGCCGAGTTGCTCCAGCTCGTCGAAAAGGTGCGGCAACTTGCCCGAACACAGGTAGGGGCCACGTCCGACCTGCTTGCGTCGATCGATCTGCCCACTTCGATCAGGCTGGCACGCGCGTTCTCCACCTATTTCCACCTGGCTAATATCGCCGAGCAGGTACACCGATCCAGACTGCAGCGCGACAGTCGCCGCACGTCGGGTGACCCGTTGACCCGGGCGGCACGGCGGATTGGCGTCGCCCTCGACTCAGGCGAGCTAGACCGGGCCGAAGTCACTACTGCACTCCAGGGACTTGCCGCTCGACCGGTGTTCACGGCTCACCCGACCGAGGCGGCCCGACGATCGGTGTTGCTGAAACTGCGTTCGATCGCTGACCTGCTCGATCGAGCCGAAGCTGAAGGCACGGGGCTCACCGACCCTCGGGTTGCCCGACGCGCGGCAGAAATCGTCGACTTGCTGTGGCAGACCGACGAACTCAGGCTCGACCGTCCCGAGGTTCTCGACGAGGCACGCAACGCTCTCTATTACCTCGATGACCTTGCCCAGGGCCCAGCCGTACAGGTACTCGACGATCTCAACGACGCGTTGGCGTCGATCGGCATCACGCTGCCTCCCGATTCGCGCCCGCTCTCCTTCGGATCCTGGATTGGGGGCGATCGCGACGGCAATCCATTCGTGACGCCCGAGGTGACCCTCAACGTCGTCGGGCTCGTTCGCGACCACGCCATCCGCGACATACTGCCGGTCATCGATCGACTCCTCGAAGACCTCTCGGTGTCAGAACGAATGAACGAAGTCTCGTCAGAGCTTCGCGCGTCTTTGGACGCCGACCTCACTGCACTAACCGACCTTGATCCGCGGTACCGCAGACTCAATGCAGAAGAGCCCTACCGACTCAAGCTCACCTGCATCAGGTACAAACTTGTGAACACTCGAGGCCGGATTGCGACATCGGCACCGCACCAACCCGGACGCGACTACACCCAGACACGCGAAGTTCTCGACGACCTCATGCTGATCCGGTCTTCACTGGCGAGCCACCGCGGTGAATTGACGGCGCAAGGTGTGGTCGACAGTGCAATCCGGATGATCGCCACATTTGGTCTTTCCCTTGTCACACTTGATGTTCGCGAGCACGCATCCGAACATCACTCGGCAATCGGCGCACTCATCGATCGGCTCGGCGAACAAGGCTGGCGCTACGAAGACCTACCCCGCGAACACAGGCAGGCACTGCTCTCACGGGAACTGGAATCGCGGCGCCCTCTTGCCGCCACGCCACCTCCCCTCGAAGGCGACAATCTCCGCACGTACCGCACCTTCCTGGCGATTCGCGAAGCCCTAGACCGACACGGGCCCGACGTCTGCGAGTCGTACATCATCTCCATGACCAAGGGGGCAGACGATGTGCTAGCCCCGGTGATCCTTGCTCGCGAGGCAGGTCTGATAGACCTCGAAGCCGGAGTTGCACGCATCGGATTTGTGCCACTGCTAGAAACCGTCGACGAGCTGCGTCGAGCCGGCGACATCCTCGGCTCACTGCTGAGCGACCGGTCGTACCGACACTTGGTGCGGCTCCGCGGGAATGTCCAAGAAGTGATGCTGGGTTACTCGGACTCCAACAAGGACGCCGGGATCACCACCTCGCAGTGGGAGATTCAGTTAGCCCAGCGCCGGCTTCGAGATGTCGCGGCTGCACATGATGTGCGCCTGCGGCTCTTCCACGGCCGCGGTGGCACTGTCGGACGTGGGGGTGGCCCAACCTACGAAGCGGTGCTCTCGCAGCCGGGAGGGGTGCTCGATGGGGAGATCAAACTCACCGAACAAGGTGAAGTCATCTCCGACAAGTACCTGCTGCCAGCCCTCGCGCGCGACAATCTTGAACTCCTACTCGCTGCGGTCGTCGAGGCGACTGTGCTGCACAAGTCACCGGATGCGGATGGGGATCTGCTCACCAAGTGGGACCCGGTCATGGATGTGGTGTCCACCAATGCGCAGCGCGCCTACCGTGCCCTCGTTGAAGATCCGGATCTGCCGGGGTACTTCGCCACATCGACGCCGGTTGACGAACTCGCCGGTATGCATCTGGGTTCACGGCCCTCGCGTCGGGGAACATCGGATACTGGCATCGAATTCCTCCGGGCCATCCCATGGGTTTTCGGCTGGACTCAGTCACGACAAATCGTGCCCGGCTGGTTCGGGGTCGGTACAGGTCTGCGCGCAGCGCGCGAAGCTGGCCACGGTGAACTCATGGCCGAGATGCATCGCGACTGGCGCTTCTTCGGCAACTTCATCTCCAACGTCGAGATGACACTTGCCAAGACCGATCTCACGGTCGCGCGTGAGTACGTCGATGCGTTGGTCCCGCCTGAGTTGCAGCATATTTTTGACGTCATCTCGGCCGAGTACGACACCACAGTCAGCGAAGTCTTGGCGCTCACCGGGTCTGCCCAACTACTAGGTTCGCAGACCTCGCTTGCCGCCACCTTGACGACGCGCGACCACTACCTGCTGCCGCTGCAACTGCTCCAGGTGCAACTGCTTCGCCGAGTAAGGGCGGCGCGACATGAGGGCACCGAACCGGATCTGACACTGAGACGCGCACTGCTGCTCACCATCAACGGCATCGCAACTGGCCTGCGCAACACTGGCTGAGGGTCGCATGTGCAGCGCCGGCAAGTCCGAGTGGGAGAGTGGAGCACGTGGCCCTGCTCATCCTTCGATTCACTCTGGCGCCGCTCACGATCTTCATCGCGACAATGGTGCAGCGTCGCTGGGGACATGAGTCGGGCGGCCGCGTTGTCGGGCTGCCTCTCACCACCGGACCGTTCCTCGTTCTCGTCGCGCTGATCGACGGACCAGCCTCGACATCGACTGCAGCACATGGGGTTGTGGCCGGACAAGTCGCCGTCATCCTCTTCTGCGCAACTTATGCGCACCTTGCTCGTCGGATCCGACCGCTACTCGCAGTACCCGGCTCACTCGCGGTGGCACTAGTTGGCGTCGCTCTGCTCAGCCAAGTTCGGTATCCGTTGGTGGTTCTTGCAGTGGTGCTGGGCGTTGCGGCTTTGGCAATCACCACGTGGCCGGCGGCCTTCGGCGACGCTGGCGACGAACCCGAGCCGTTGCCCTGGGAACTTCCCGTTCGCCTCGCTGCGGCGGGCTTGATAGTCGGCACTCTCACCGTAATCACCAGTGTCGTAACACCTTTCGTTGCAGGCACTCTCGCGACTATGCCGGTGATCTTGAGCGTGCTTGCACCGACAACCCACATTCGTTCAGGCATCGATGCGGCAAGTTCGTTGCTACGAGGAACCGTACGCAGCGTTCCCGGCAACCTCATGTTTGCGTCGGTTGTGTCGTGGTTGATACAGCCCCTGGGGTGGATCGCCTTTGTCCTCGGACTCGGGGCGCTCGTGGTCATGGACCGTTCATTGACGATGATCAGTCGTCGCCGGGCCAACAGCCCAACCCGATAAACCCGACTAGAGCTCGAGCAGCATTCGGTGATTGCCCAAGGTGTTCGGCTTGACTCGCTCTAGGTTGAGGAACTCAGCGACACCTTCGTCGTATGACTGCAGGAGCTGCTCGTAGACGTCGTGCTCGACGGGCGTGCCATCAATTTCAACGAACCCGCAGCGAGCGAAGAAGTTGGTCTCGAAAGTAAGACAGAAAAGCCTCTGCACGCCGAAGTCACGAGCCCGCTGAATCAGGTGACGTAGGAGTTCACCGCCGACACCCTGCCCGCGCAGTGCAGGGTCGACTGCAACTGTGCGAACTTCGGCAAGATCGGCCCACATGACATGGATGGCTCCACACCCAACGACCAGGCCATCACGTTCTGCCACAAGGAATTCCGGTGTTGCCTCGTAGAGCGTGACTGTGGCCTTGGTGAGCAGAAGTCGATCGCGCGAGTATGTGTCGACCAGCTCGCGAATTCGACCTATGTCGGATGTGCGGGCCGCGCGGATGATGACCGGCACCGATGAGGCGCTCATTCGGGCTTGACCAGCGGGAAGAGGATGGTCTCGCGAATATTGAGCCCGGTCAGATTCATCAAGAGCCGGTCGATACCCAAACCGACACCACCGGTTGGCGGCATTCCGTACTCGAGGGCCCGCAAGAAGTCCTCATCGACCTGCATGGCCTCGCCGTCACCACCTGCCTTCAGCAGTGACTGCGCGACCAACCTCTCGCGCTGAATTACCGGATCGATGAGTTCGGAGTAGCCAGTGCCTTGTTCGGCACCGTCGATGTAGAGATCCCACTTCTCAACAACTCCGGGCTCGGAGCGATGCGCACGCACCAGCGGGGAGGTGTCTTCGGGATAGTCGAGAACGAACGTAGGCGCGGTGAAGGTCGGCACGACGTGGTGCTCGAGCAACTCCTCCACGTATTTTCCGGGAACCCAGGTCTTCTCTGGCGTCTTGCCGATCGCCTCTACCAGCCCCCGGAGTTGGGCGATCGGAGTCGCGCTAGTGATCTCTTGGCCCACGGCAGCTGACACAGATGGGTACACAGAAACTTCGTCCCACTCACCAGAGAGATCACGGCTAGTGCCGTCAATTCGCTCGAACGTCAACGAACCCATCGCAGCGAGAGCCGCCTCCTGGATAACTTCACGGGTCAGCCGAAGCATGTCGCGATAGTCGGCATACGCCTGGTAGAACTCGAGCATCGCGAACTCGGGCGAGTGAGTGGAATCGGCACCCTCGTTGCGGAAATTGCGGTTGATCTCAAAGACGCGTTCCATTCCGCCGACCACGCAACGCTTGAGGAAAAGCTCCGGCGCGATTCGCAGAAAGACCTGAAGATCAAAGGCGTTTGAGTGGGTGACGAAGGGGCGCGCAGTGGCGCCACCATGCATGGTCTGCAGCATCGGCGTCTCGACTTCCGCGTAACCGCGGCTCGTGAAACTTTCGCGCAGGGAGGCAACGGTGCGGATGCGCAACTGCGCCACCTCGCGAGCCTGTTCACGCACGATGAGGTCGACGTAACGCTGCCGCACTCGCGTCTCCTCGGCCAGCGGCTTATGCGCTACCGGCAGCGGCCGGAGCGCCTTCGACGCCAACTGCCAGGTATCGGCTAGGACGCTCAACTCCCCACGACGCGACGTGATGACCTCGCCCTGAACTGCAACGTGATCACCGAGGTCGATGTCGGACTTCCAGGCGGCGAGCCGGTCTTCGCCTACCTTGTCGAGTGAGAGCATCGCCTGAATCTCAGTTCCGTCGCCAGCGCGCAATGCGGCAAAGCAAAGCTTGCCCGTATTGCGTTGGAAGATGACCCGACCCGCGATGGCAACGTGATCACCGGTAGCGGTGTCGTCCGGCATCGGACCGTATGCGGCCCGGACTGCGGCAATCGAGTGGGTGATCGGCACACTCACGGGGTACGCGTCCTGGCCCTCGTCGAGCAACCGCTGCCGCTTCTCGCGTCGAACCCGAATCTGCTCGGGTACATCGTCCTCGTGGTCTTCGGCGGCGGGAGGGGCGGTGGTCTCGTCGGTCATGGCGTAAGGCTATCGGTGCAGCCGGGCCATGAAGTCCACGAGGACGTCGAGGCTCACACGTTCTTCTCGTACACCAGCCGAAGTCCTTGAAGCGTGAGGTCGGGGCGGTGGACCGTGACTGTCGAGGATTCCGCGATCACTACTGGCGCAAGGCCTCCAGTGGCGATGACTGCCGTCACCTCACCGCCGAGTTCGGCGATGATCCGCGTGACGATTCCATCGACCTGCCCGGCGAAACCGTAGAGCGCACCTGACTGCAGCGCCTCGACCGTGTTCTTCGCTATCACCGACCGCGGGGCAACGAATTCAACCTTGCGTAGTTGGGCCGCGCGCGAAGCCAAAGCTTCGAGCGAAATCTCGATTCCAGGCGCTAGGGCGCCACCGAGAAACTCGCCTTTGGACGAGATGACATCGAAGTTCGTTGAGGTGCCGAAGTCGACGACGATGCTTGGGCCGCCGTAGAGCGTGAACGCTGCGAGCGTGTTGGCGATGCGGTCGGCGCCGACCTCCTTGGGGTTATCCATGAGCACTGGAACACCCGTGCGAGCACCTGGCTCGATGATCACGTGCGGCACGTCCGCGTAGTACCGATCGAGCATCGCTCGAAGTTCGCGCAGTACTGCTGGCACGGTCGAGCACAGGGCGATTCCGGTCACGGCCGGATCGTCCTGAAGGAGCCCACGGAAGGTCAACAGCAGTTCATCCGCAGTCGAGCGGGCGTCGGTTTTAACTCGATAAGAACGAAGTAGTTCTGCACCGTCGAACAGCCCGAGCACCGTGTTGGTGTTACCTACGTCGATAGCAAGCAGCATCACGAGCTCCAATGGGGAAGTTCGGCTGCGTCTAGCGCAGTAGAGGGCACATTCATGACAACGGGGACAGCGTAGCGAGTGGGCGCAGATCAGCGCCGATGTCGAGAATGGGCGATGAATGGGTCAGGGCGCCGACTGCGATGTAGTCGACGCCAGTGGCCGCAACAGCAGCTGCGTCGGCCAAGGTTAGGCCGCCGGATGCCTCGAGAATCGCACGTGGGAGACCACTGTCAAGGGCGTACTCACGAGCGATTCCGACCGCGAGGCGCATCTGCTCAGGATTGAAATTGTCCAGCAGCACAAGATCGGCACCCGCCTCGAGCACCTCATTGAGCTGCTCGAGCGAGTCGACCTCTACCTCGACGTCAAGCCCGGGCCACATCGCGCGGACCGCCGCAAACGCAGCAGCCACACCACCAGCGGCGACCACGTGGTTGTCCTTGACTAGCGCGGCATCGGACAAGAACATGCGGTGGTTGACCCCGCCGCCACAGCGAACGGCGTACTTCTCGAGCACCCGCAGCCCCGGTGTTGTCTTGCGAGTATCACGAACCTTGGCACCCGAACCTTCGAGTTGATCGGCCCAGGCACGCGTTGCCGATGCCACACCCGAGAGGTGGCACATCAAGTTGAGTGCGCTGCGCTCAGCCGTCAGCAGGTCGCGTGTGCGGCCCGTGACAGTAAGAACGACGTCGTCGCGCGACACCCACTCACCATCAGCTCGGGCGAATAGGACCTGGCAATTGCCAGCGCTGACGATGTCGAAAACCGCTGCGGCTACCGGGGTCCCAGCTACAACACCAGGTTCGCGCGCGACCAGGTCGACGGTCGAACGCTGTTCGGACGGCACGGTCGCAGCCGACGTGACGTCGACACCGCCAGCGAGATCCTCAGCTACCGTCGCGCGGGCCAGTGCCTCGACATAGGCAGGATCAAGGCCCACCTGTATCAGCGCGGCCTCAATACTTGGGGTAAGACCCATGACTATTCCGCCCTCTGTCTAGGCACGGTCACGGGAACCGGCTCACGAGTGGTGACAAGTACGCCATCGGGATCCAAAACGGATGAGAGCCGCACATGCCAGTTCTCGTCATCGGTGTCAGGGAAATCCTCACGCCAGTGAGAACCGCGAGTTTCCTTGCGCATCTTGGCATTTGCGGTGAGCACCGTGGCGACCGCATGCAAGTTTGTGGTCTCCCACGCCTGAGTGTGAGGATCAGCACTGGTGGTCTGCCCGATGGCGTCCAACACACCAAGCGTCATCGACAT
>CAIXFH010000185.1 GCA_903918645.1 uncultured Actinomycetes bacterium
GAGTCCCAGACGCCGATGGCTTCATATGCCTGGCGCAGTCCCGAAGGGGTAAGCGCTTTGGCTGTGTCGAGGGACACCTTGAGCGCGAAGAACGAGTCGCACAGGTTGTAGGCGCTGGCCATGTCCACACGTACGGTTGAGAGGCCAGCTTTGGACATGATGCCTCGGCACACCTTCATCGAGTTGCTGAAGTCCGTCGTGTCTTGACTCACGGGCACGTCGTTATGCGGCAGCCAACTGATCGCCATCGACCCGGCCAGCTGAGCGCCTGCTGCGTTGGCCGCGATGATGGCCGGGCTCATGGCCGATGAGATGCCGTACAGCGGATGGAAGTCCTGTGACTCCGAGGTCTTCTGGAAGAAGATCGGGCTGTATTCGGGTGACAGGATGTGTGTCACGCCAGCCTGCTTCATCTGGAGGACCAACTGTTGGGTGTTGCTCGCGTCGTTGGCCGCCTGGCCCCACTTCTCGACACTGAGCCCGAACTCGGCAAGTCGAGCGGACACCTGCGGCTCGAGGTCGGCCTGCAACTGTCCGAACGTGATGACCCCGATCTTCGCCGGGCCGCTCTGCCCGGGTGCGGTGGCCGCGAAGAAGCCCGCCCTGGCGAGTCCCCTGATGTAGACGGCGAGCCGATCGTTGGTCGCGACCCCGCTCGGCGAGTAGAGGTAGTCCGCGTACTGCCGGTACATGCCCGTGCTCGTCCCGAGGTCACTGGCGATGAGCGGGATCTTGTGGTCGGCAAAGCACTGGTTGTTGAGTGAGCTCTCCGAGACGACTCCGAAGACGGTCGTGTCCTGCGTGAACGCCGTGCACGCCTTGGACCCTTCGTCCGAACCGTTCAAGGAAAGGGCGAGGTCGAGCGCGTGCCAGTAGGGGACGACCTTGCGACCGGCGATCCCACCGGAAGTGTTGATCCAGTTGATGATCGCTTGCGCCTGCTTCTGGTGGTCGATGTCAGAGACCTCGATACCGAACCGCGCGTAGGAGGATGCGTGGATCGAGTAGGCGACACCGACCGTGATCGTCGTCTTAGTGACACCAGGCCCCATGGGGAGGTTCGCGTACGGGTTGGGGGCCGTCGGGTTGGGGGTCGGCGAGGACGATCCGATCGTGGTGCGCCCAGACGAGTCCTTGGTCAAGCTAGCCGACGGTGTCGGTGACGGCTTGCTAGCCGACGGTGTCGGTGACGGCTTGCTAGTCGCAGAGGTCGAGGGGCTGGCCGAGGTGCTCGGGGAGGAGCTCAACGTGGGGGTGGGCGTGTCGGAAGGGGTGACAATGATCGGGTCGAGCCCGTCGGACACCACAGGGGTCGGGTCGGTCGGCGAGGCAACGACGCCCGCGCCCCAGCCGGGCATGCCGACGGCCACGATGAGCGCCGTCATCCCGGCTGCGATTCCCAGGCCGCGCAAGTTCGAGCCGCTCAGGAAGCGGCCTCGTCGCCCGGATGGCAGTTGGCTCGACGTCATCACGACCACCTTTCAGGCACAGTCTTCCAGGATGGCACCCACGCTACGGAGGAGGGCGGATCAGCGATTGTCCTGAGGAAACGACTTCGGCCCGCCGCTTGTTTCCGTTCTCAAGATCATCCCGTGCCAGCAAGGGCCAGCATCACCGTGCGCGCCCGGCTCATCGTGAGGATGTCCGGCGCCTCGTAGACGACGGTACGGACCCCGGAACGCAGAGTGCCCGGCATCAGCGCCGCCCCTTCCGCCATGAGAGAGGCGAGGAACTCAATCTCCAACGTAAGCGGGCCTTCGATGATGACCGGCTCCGGCAGCGGCCTTCCGACCGCCGCCGCGACTCCCTCGCGCAACAGCTGACGGCTTCGCTCAGGCGAGATCGAGCGGGCAGCTCGGCTGCCCAGCGCCGTCTTGACCTGAACGGCTATGACCCCAGGAAGGAAATCCGTCGCCTGCCTGCAGACCGCGTCGTCGCCGCTCACCAGCGCCACCGGCACTCCTGCGCTACCGAGCACTGCTGCGTTCAGCTCCAGTTCGCCCCAGATCTGTCCGA
>CAIXFH010000186.1 GCA_903918645.1 uncultured Actinomycetes bacterium
CCGTCACCGGTCATCGCGACGACATTTCCGGCATCTTGGAGTGCGTCGGTCACTCGCATTTTGGTTTCGGGCGACGTACGTGCCAAGACGAGTTCACCGCTACTCGCGAGGTAGTCGTCGAACTCCTTTTCCGTAAGCGCGTTGAGATCGTCGGCGTTGATCGTGACTGGATTGTCGCCGCCGATACCAACCTGACGAGCTATCGACTGCGCGGTGAGCCGATGATCGCCGGTAAGCACGATGATTCGCACACCCGCGGTGTGGCACGCAGCCACGGCCCCGCGCACCTCAGGTCGTGCTGGATCGAGAAGCGCTGCGAAACCGACAAAAGTGAGATCACACTCGACCTGTTCGCGGGGTAGTTGGTGGAGCCCTTCGCCGGCAAAGTCATCGTCACGTCCACCATCCTGGGCGGTTGCCCGTGGCGCGACTTCCCTTGTGGCTACTGCGAGTAGGCGTAGGCCCTGTGCGGCGTAGGTCGCGATTGCGGCTGTGACTCGAGCCAACCGCGCATCGTCCAACGGCTCCGCGATGCCGTCGGCCTCGAAGATGCTGGTGCTTCGAGCGAGAACCTCTTCAGGTGCACCTTTGGTGTGGACGACGGTGCCACGTGTCTCTGAGTCGACGGTCGTCATGAGTCGCAACTGTGGGTCGAAATGGAACATCCGAAGTCTGCGTGCAGTTCGCTCAGTGGGATCGATGTTGGCACCGAGCGTTCGCGCAACATCGAGCAGTGCCAAGTCAGTGGGGTCACCGGTACCTTCGCTGAGGCCAGGCTTACTGCGTGCGCCGTTGAGTTCTGCGGTGTTGCAGCGTGACAAAGCTTCGGCCATCTGCGAACTCAGGGTTGTCGAAGCAGCGATCCGCGGGTCGCCGTCGAGTCGGGTCTCTCCGTCGGCCGTCCACGCGAGTACGGCAGCCATCCGGTTCTGAGTGAGAGTCCCAGTCTTGTCGGTGCAGATCACGCTGGTGGAACCAAGGGTTTCCACCGCACTGAGCCGTTTGACGAGTGCACCTTTGCGCGCGAGTTCTCGTACCGCGACGGCCAAGGCGAGGGTGATGATTGGGAGCAGCCCTTCGGGCACATTCGCCACGATGAGACCGATAGCAAAATTGATTGAGTCGCCGAGCGATAGGCCCGCGACCCACGCGCCCAGCGGGATAAAGGCGAGCGCTGCGCCAACAGCCACTAGGGAAATCAGCCGGGCAACTCTGCGCACCTCAAGCTCGAGCCGGCTCGGCTCGCGTTGCACGCCCTGGGTTAATGCTGCGATGCGACCAAGCTCGGTCTGCATCCCGGTGCGAAAGACAAGAGCGCGAGCTTCGCCACCAGTGCAGGACGTCCCGCTGAAAATGACGTTCGGCGACTGTAGATAGGGCACGCCTGGATCGGATGACTCGGCGGAGCGCAGGACGGGTAGGGCTTCACCGGTCAGGGTCGAAGTATCAATCTCGAGTGAGCCACCGAGGAGTCGAGCATCCGCACAGATACGGTCGCCCTCGCTGACGAGGATGACGTCGCCGGGGACCAGCGTGCTCGCTTCGATGTCGCGTCGCTGTCCGTCGCGGAAGACGACGGCCTGCTGAGGCAGGTAATGGCTGAGGGCTTCGACCGCGCGTTCGCCTTGCCGTTCCTGGGCGAACGCGAATAGGGCATTGAGCCAGATCACCAGGACGATCGCGATGCACAGCACCGGCGTGCGCGTGATTAGCGCCAGCCCAGCCGCGACCCATAGCAGGAGAGCGAGCGGGTGGGTGAGTTGATCAATCAGTTCGCGGAGTGGGTGCCGTCGAGATGTCCGCTTCAACTCGTTCGGGCCGAACGACACCAGCCGACGGGCTGCTTCTCGGTCAGAGAGCCCGCGTTGGTGACTTCGAAGTTCGCGGAGCAGAGCTTGGATTGGCGCCGTCGCATCGACACTCAAGTCCGCGGTGGGGTCGAGGTTTTCGGTCGGTAGACCGGGGACGAATTGGCTCGGCACTTCCGGCACTTCCCGCACTTCCCGCACTTCCGGCACTTCCGGCACTTCGCGACCTGCCACCGTACTTGCCTTCCCTCACTGATTCCGAGCTGCGTTCCTCTCATCTGAGTGCATGGCGGGGCTTGGAGGTAGGGGAATGCGCGAACAATGACCGAACGGCTGTGCCTTGAACTGGGGGTGTGGCTCGCGCCATTTACGCAGCGCCCAGGAAGTTTGATTTGTACCGAATGTGAACTGTTTAGCCCCGGGTCTGCCGCTGTAATTCGTTCGGCGAGAGAGCGGACATGTGTCGTCACCGTTGTCCGGGGAGTGCTGGAGCGGTACTGTGAATCTGAACAGCCGTTCAGGATCGTGGTGTTCCTGCTTCGATTTCCATCGTGCGAAGGGCAATTCTGTGGAGCGTCGTACTCTGCCGGGTCCGGACTATTTCGATCCCGCGATCTTCGAACTCGATCGCGAGCAGATCTTCTTTCGTTCCTGGGTGATGGTTGGACTCTCTGAGCAGGCCGAGAAGCCGGGGCAGTGGTTTCGGGTCGACGTCGTTGGCGAATCGATCCTGATCATGCGCGGTCAGGACATGAAGCTTCGCGGGTTCTACAACGTCTGCCGACACCGTGGATCTCGATTGCGTGAGGAAGAGAGCGGTACCGAGAACGGCGCACTTGCGTGTCCGTATCACGACTGGTGCTACTCGTTCGAAGGCGCTTTGGTGGCGACCCCGAGGGTTGAGAAGGACGAGATCAATCGTGATGCGCATGGTCTTCGTCCAGTGCACCTGGATGAGTGGCAAGGCTGCGTGTTCGTCAACCTCGACCGTGAGACTCCGGTGTCCTTGCGCGAATGGATCGGCAACGTCAACCCAGACATGCTGACTTATGAGCGTTACGACATGGGTTCACTCCGCATGACATCTAAGAGTGAGTTTGTTGTCGAGGCCAACTGGAAGATCGTTATCGAGAACTACTGCGAGTGCTTGCACTGCCCGAGCGTGCACCCCGAGCTCGTCGAACTTATTCCTGCGTACAAGACCGGATGGGTCTTTGATCCAGCACGTGATGACGGTGGAGTGAACAGCACCAGCCGCAACTACGGTCCGGCAACTGCCGCGAATATCGCTTTGATGCCAACGGTTTCAGAGGACGACGCCAACTCTGTATATGGCGGCACTATCTTCCCCAACTGCTTCATCGACATTGCGGCCACTGGTGTTGTGATCAGCCAAGTCATGCCAGTGAGCGCGACATCGACTCGTATCTCGTCGATGTACATGTTCCACCCCAACTCGATTGCAGCTCCCGACTTCGATGCATCGACCCTCATCGCATTCAGCGATATGGTCACCAACCAGGACAACTCCGTATGCGAACGCGCGCAGCGCGGTGTCACGTCTAGGTCGTTTGCCGACGGTGGCGTCTATCCCGAGAAGGACGAGTACGTCTGGCAGTTCAACCAGCAGTATCTGCAGTCCCGCGACGCTCGCTGACTCCCAGCTTTCCCGTTTCAGGCGGTTGGTCGTTTGCGCGCGAGGTAGATTCTTCGTGAACCAATCACCGAGGAAAGTTGCTCATCATGGACGCCGATACATTGCGCTCGATCCAGGCACCGATCAAGGACTCGTACCGATCCGAGCCTGGGACGGCGCTCGTCACATTGACAGCTCGTGGATCCCTTGATGAGGGCTCGCTGACGTGCAAGGTCGAGACGGGAAAGGCCCTGGCGATAGCTGGACTTCATCCGGCGACCGGTGGTTCTGGCGCTGAGTTGTGCTCGGGCGACATGCTCCTTGAAGCCCTCGTCGCTTGTGCTGGAGTGACGCTAAAGGCCGTGTCGACCTCGCTAGGCATCACCCTGCGGTCTGGTGTCGTGAGAGCTGAGGGAGATCTTGATTTCCGCGGAACCCTGGGCGTTGATCGTCAAGCACCTGTTGGGTTTTCGACGATCAGGCTGACGTTTGACCTCGACACTGATGCCGAGCCCGATCAACTCGCGACGCTACTAAAACTCACCGAGCGGTACTGCGTGGTGTTTCAGACTCTGAACACACCACCCGCGCTTAGCCTGGCAATCAGCCAAAGTTGAGAGCTGTCCGACAACCAGATTCAGTGCGTGCCGGTGCATCGGCTGCAGCGGTCAACCGTGCTAGGCGCCGTTGACGCTGTAATTCACAAGCGTGCTGGGTTGCGGGTATCCCTTCACGACGACTGCGACAACTGCTCGGCGGTCTTGGACTATGTCAACGAGCCCTGTGTATTGGCCAGTTCGACGGTTGTGCCGCCACTTGCCCTCAAGGCGCGCCCGGCCTCAGCCACGATCTCCAGTGAACGCACCCGGTGGGCTGGCTCGAAGAACTGGCTGGCGACGATGATCTCGTCGGCCTGTGTGCGGTCGGCAAATGCAGCAAGCCCTGCTGCGACCGTGCTTGGCGACCCCACGACAGAGCGTTCGACGATCTCGTCGAGCATGCTGTGGAGCTGCGGCGGGTAGTGCGTTTTGATGTCGTCGAGCGGTGCAGGCAGGGGCCCCGCGCGACCGGTCCGCAGGTTGACGAACGACTGCTGCGAGGAGCTGAAAAGCCGTAGCGCTTCGTCGTCGGTGGGTGCGGCCGTGACGTTCAGCCCAACGATCACGTAGGGCTCCTGCAGATGAGCCGAAGGCCGGAAACCGTTGCGGTACAAGCGAAGTGCGACGTCAAGATCAGTGGGGGCGAAATGCGACGCGAACGCATACGGCAGGCCGAATGCGGCAGCGAGCTGGGCGCCGTAGGTGGATGAGCCCAGGATGTAGACGGGCACCCGGGTGCCCTCGCCGGGGACGGCATGAACCTGCTGGCCGGGCGTTGGGTCGCCGAGGTAGGTGATGAGCTCGAGGACGTCTTGGGGGAAGTCATCGATGTTGCCCGCGAGTGTGCGACGAAGCGCTCCCGCGGTGATCTGGTCCGAGCCCGGTGCCCGGCCGATCCCGAGATCGATGCGTCCGGGGTAGAGGCTCGCGAGCGTGCCGAACTGCTCGGCAACCACTAGGGGTGCGTGATTGGGAAGCATGATCCCGCCTGCGCCCAGGCGGATCGTGCTCGTGCCCTCGGCCACGAAGGCGAGCGCGACGGCCACTGCGGCACTGGCCACGCCGGACATGTTGTGGTGCTCAGCCATCCAGAAGCGCAGGTACCCCAGGCGTTCGGCGTGCGCCGCTAGATCCCGGCTCGCGCGTAGTGCCTGCCCGGCGTTCGAGCCCACGGCGATGGGGGACAGATCGAGCACGGAGAGGTGGGTCACGCCCTCAGCCTAGGCGTACCTCGTCGATGGTGGCGGTGCTGTCGTTGTCGACGGCCACGATCACTGGTTCGTGTGCTGCCGTATCTGCATTGGTGGCGTGCAGATCAACACAGACGGAGAGGCGGGTTCCCGACCGCATTGCCCGAGCGGTCACCGGGCCTATCCACTTTGCGTGGTGCTGGAGATCCGGGGTCTGGGTGACGATCTTGCTCATCGTGCTGCCTGTCTCCCGACGCCCGGCATCAAGAACCTCGAACATGGCGGATGAAAGTCCATGCGCCGATCCCGAAGATGAACAAGGACCAGAGCACTGTGGCCACGACAGCGATTCCGATCAGCCATCCCAGAGCCCGATCCCGCCACGTATACGGTTCGGGAACGGTTGGTGGTGCGACCTGCGGAAGCCTGCCCTTCAACAAGTAGAGGCCCGCGTGGTCGACCGTGCAGAACAGCAGGTCGACGTAGTCGAAGGCCAATTCGCTTGTGGGATCCTCAGGCTGCGGACGCACTACCTCCAGGCGGGTCCAATCGTCCCCACGCGTGGCGCCGCAGTAGTCGCAGGTGCCGCCGTCGAAGTTGCCCGGTTCTTCCTCATCCACCGGTTCTTCCTCATCCATGTGCACATCCTGCCCGCCGGAGACCCCAGGCCACCGGCTCGCCGCTCCCCCGCGCCCGACGTATTGAGGAGGCGCGGAGGGCACGGGATCGCTTCTGGAGATCGTGCAGCGGCCTAACTCGCTACCGCCGCTGGTCAAACGGGTGGGCCGTGTGGGACTCGAACCCACAACCCGCGGATTAAAAGTCCGCTGCTCTGCCAATTGAGCTAACAGCCCGGGGGTTCCACTCGTTAATCGACGGAGCCCTCGACTCTAATGTCCACTGTATTGCGGGTCGGTATGCCCGTTTTCCGGTGATGGTTAGGTGCATAAGTAAAGCACCTCGCCCGTTCTGGCTTTGGACGCCGGTGTGCGGGCTTTGTCAGCGTGGTTTTGAGGTGTTTGGTCTGAGACCGAACTTGCTCGCGGGCTTGGTCAGCATGCGACCCGCTCGGCAAATCGTCTTGGCGGCCTGCGGCGTCGGCGAGGCATGTCGCCACCTCTACGCATGGCGTGCGGTGATCTCGGCGACGGAGCGTTGTCGTTTGTGTGAGGCATTGACGTCGTCGTCTGGATCGAACGGACCTGTCATGACCGTATGTGGGAGGCCACTGGTGCTAAGTGGCAGATCCTTCCCAGTAAGTAAAGTTTTGCTCTTGTTTGATTGACCCCCTTCGGATTCGCGTCCACCATGATGGGCGCGGTCACTCAGGCTGCCTAACCGAACGTGGCACGCATGGTGCAGCAGGCTCGAGGGGCGCAATGAAACTCACACGTATCCTTTTCGCGGTGACGTTGCTGACTGCAACTGTCGGGATCGGAAACGCCGTGGTCTTACCGGCTATCTCCTCCGCTGCAGTCGTCTGTACTGATCATGTACCAGCCGCGGACCTGTCCGGCTGCGACCTGTCCGGGGCCAACCTGTCAGGGGTCAACCTCACGGGTGCCAACCTGACCGGGGCCAACCTGACCGGCACGGACCTGACCAACGCGCTGCTGCGGAACGCTCACCTTGCCGGCGCGAATGTGTCCAACGCGATCCTTGTGGGCGCAAACCTGCACGGGGTGACGTCGGGGAGCATCACCGGAACGCCGGCCTCATTGCCGACTAACTGGCGGCTCGTCAACGGGTATCTCATTGGCCCAGGGGCCAACCTGACCGGAGCCAACCTTTCGGGGGCTAACCTGATCGGAGACGATCTGAACAACGCCATTCTGACGAACGCGAACCTGGCCGGCGCGAACATGACCAACGCGCTGCTCAGGAATGCCCACCTCTTAGGCGCGAATGTCTCCAACGCGATCCTTGTGGGCGCTCACCTGCATGGGGTGACCTCGGGGAGTGTCACTGGAATCCCGGCCTCGTTGCCGACTAACTGGCGGCTAGTCAACGGTTATCTCATTGGCCCGGGGGCCAACCTGACCGGGGCCACCTTGACCAGCGCCATCCTGTCTGGGGCGGACCTGAACACCGCTGTTCTGACCAACGCCGACCTGAGCTGGGCCGACCTTACGAACGCCCACCTCACAGGCGCACACCTCACAGGCGCCAATCTGTCTAATGCCATTTTGGCGGGCGCAATCCTGAGTGGGGTGACGTCAGGGACTGTCATTGGTACCCCGGCTTCTCTGCCGGCTGGATGGACCGTTGCGGGCGGCTACTTGATCGGCTCCGGGGCCAACCTCACCAACGCCAACTTCACCAACGTCAACCTCACCAACGCCATCCTCACAAGCACCAATCTGTCTAATGCCATCCTGGCGGGCGCAACCCTGAGTGGGGTGACGTCCGGCAGTGTCACCGGGACGCCGGCGTCTTTGCCGACCACCTGGCGACTTGTCAACGGGTATCTCATTGGCCCAGGGGCAAACCTGACCAATGCCAACCTGACCGGTGCGAACCTGACTGGGGTCAGCTTGGTCGGTGCCACCCTGACTGGAGTTACCTCAGGCGGGATCGTTGGTACCTTCTCTGTTCCTACCGGCTGGCGGCTCACGAGTGGTTACCTCATTGGTCCCGGCGCCAACCTGACGGGCGCCAATCTGACCAACTTCAACCTCACCGGAGTCAACCTCACCGGGGTCAGGTTTACCGGAGCCAACCTGACTAACGTCAACTTGACGAACACCACGCTGACCGGTGTCATCTCGGGTGGGATCGTTGGCACTCCAGCCTCGCTGCCGACTGGATGGATCCTCATTGACGGCTACTTGATCGGACCCGGCGCCAACCTGACCGGCGTCAATTTGTCCGGCTCGAACCTGTCCAACATCAACCTGACTGGTGCGACTCTGACCAACGCTAACTTGACGAACGTCGCGCTAGCCGGTGCGGCGTCAGCGGGAATCGCTGGCACCCCGCTGGCACTGCAGACTGGATGGATCCTGCAGGGCGGCGTCCTGATGGGTCCCGGCGCCAACCTGACAGGCGCCAACCTGACCAACTTCAACCTGACTAACTTCAATCTGACCGGCGCCACCCTTACCAACGCTAACTTGACCGGCGCTAACCTGACGGGGGCCAATCTGACCAACGTCAATCTCACGGGCGCCAACCTGACCGGCACCAACCTGACCGGCGCCAAACTAGCCAACGTTAACCTCACCGGTGTTACTTCAGCCGGGATAGTTGGCACCCCGCAGGGGGGCCTACCGACTGGATGGGTTCTCGTGCCAGGCGGTTATGTGTTTGGGCCGGGGGCCAACGTGGCCGGCGCCAACGTGACCGCGGCTCTGGGCATCAGTCTGGTGGGAGTAAGCCTGGCCGGGGCTAACCTGTCTGGCGTCACTTTGCCCAACGCAACCGTGCTGACCAACGTCAACCTGTCCGGCGCCAACCTGACCGGCGCCAGCCTAACCGGGGCCAGGATGGACGGCGCCAACCTGATCGGCGCCAACATGACCAACGCCAACCTGTCCAACGCCAAACTGGATAGAGCCATACTGACCGGCGCCCTCGGCCTGTCTACCGCCGTCGGCGCCACCTTAACCGGGGCGAACCTGTCCGGCGCCGCGATGGACTACATCAACCTGTTTCAGGCCAAGCTCACCGGCGCGAACCTAAGCGGCGCCAAGATGGGCTCCGCCAACCTGACCAGCGCCAACCTGACCAGCGCTAACCTGACCAGCGCCAGGATGAGCTACGCCGACCTGTCCAGCGCCAACCTGACGAACGCTAATCTCACCGGCGCGAGGCTTAGCGTCGCCACCCTGTCCGGCACTATCTGGAACGGTGCAAACTTGACCAACGCCAACCTTGCCCAAGCCGTGGATATGTATGGATACCCCTACACCGGGGTGATTTGGTCTAACACCACGTGTCCTGATGTTGTGTTCATTGCGACCAGTCCACAGACCTGCTTCGGCCACGAAGTCATGTTGAGTTACACAAGGATTGGGCTCTGAACTAAACAGCCGAACCCCCAACAGCCCGGGGGTTCGGCTGTTTGTTCGAGGGGACCCTCCGCTCTAATCTCCACTGCATTACCGGTGATTGGGCCCGTTTGCGCGATGGTCGGTCGGAGAAGCAAACCACCTCGTGTCTTCCGGCCCTGACAGCAGGTGCATTGTTTGTGGGCCCCGATGGGATCCTTAGCGACCGCAGCGAAGCTGAAATGTTGCATTTATGCTACAGAGCATGAATACTACATTTCATGGGACGCAAACCACGTGACGCGGCCGGCGAGCAGGTGTTCAGCCGGCTCTATGCAGTGCGCGAGAAACAGGGCATTTCCCGCGCAGCCTTAGCCGACCTCGTGGGTGTTCACTACCAAACAGTCGGCTACCTAGAACGCGGCGAATACAGCCCGAGTCTGGTGTTGGCGCTGCGGA